>DASSMG010000160.1:0-4083 GCA_035688995.1 Actinomycetota bacterium | reverse complement strand
ACTCGATCTCAACGACGGGCATCGCAATGATCCCAGTGGCGTTCGGCATCGCGATAACGCGATACCGCCTTTACGAGATCGATCGTCTCCTCAACCGGACTTTGGTCTACGTGTTCCTCACCGCGATCCTTGCCGGCATCTACTTCGCCGTCGTGGTTGTTCTTCAGGCCGCGCTCGAGTCGGTTACCAGTACCTCAGATCTTGCGGTCGCAGCCTCGACCCTCGCTGTAGCGGGGTTGTTCCGGCCGATCCGCGTGCGCGTCCAAGCGTTCATCGATCAGAGGTTCTACCGTCGCCGTTTCGATGCAACAAAGACGATCGAAACCTTCAGCTCGCATCTGCGCGACGAGGTGGATCTCAACACGCTCTCGACGAAGTTGGTCGGCGTCGTAACGGAGACGATGCAGCCGGCGCACGTTTCGCTGTGGCTTCGCGACGCGAGCGGGGGAGTCGAATGACCAAACGCCCGATGTTGGTCGCTGCGATCTTGTGGGCCGCTTACGTGGTGACGCTCGTTTGGGCGCTCTATGTCGGAAGTCGGCCCGAAACCGGGGATCCGATCAGCGTCACGGACGCGATCTGGGCCTGCTCGCTCATAGGCTTTCCCACGGCCGGGTTCCTGATCGCAGGCAAGATCCCGCGGAATCCCCTCGGGTGGGTCCTCCTTGCCACTTCGTTGCTGTTCATGTTCGGCGTCGGGGCCGCCGACTACGCCCAGATCCTCGCTCAGAGAGGCGATGTAGGCGCGGCGCAAGTGTGGGCATTGTTGCCGTCGGCGACCAATCCGATCGCGATGTGCGTAGCGATCCTCATCCCGCTGCTGATCCCCGACGGCCGTCTTCCCGCAAGATGGTGGCGCGCCGGCACCCTCGTGGTCGCGTTGGTGGTGTCGTTCTGGTTGTTTCGGAACCTCTTCGTTCAGAACCCATTCGAGGACATCGCTCCTCGATTGGCCAACCCGCTGGCCAGCACGGCGCTGAGTCCGATCGCGGACGCACTCAACCAACCCGCCGCCATTGCCTACGACGTTCTCTTCGTTGCCGCTCTCGCATCGCTCGTTTTCCGGTACCGACGTGCACGCGGCATCGAAAGACAGCAATTGAGGTGGGTTGCGTTCGGGGCGGTGGTCGTCGTGCTGTGCTTCCTTATCGCGGGCCTCATGGGATCCCTTGGGGTAGGCGAGAACAACGTTCTGAACATCGTCATCATCGTTATCGCTCAAGTGGCTCTCCCGGTCGCACTTGCCGTCGCGATGTTGAGATATCGGCTGTTCGAGATCGGCCGGTTGGTCAACCGGACGATCGTCTACGGAGCGATCACCGCGATCCTCGCGGGCACTTACATAGGCATCGTGTTCGTCCTTCAGGGAGTTCTCGGCTCGGTCACCAAGGAATCGGACCTCGCGGTGGCCGCGTCGACCCTTGCCGTTGCCGCGTTGTTCCGACCGTTGCGGGGCCGCGTGCAAGCTTTCGTCGATCGCAGGTTCTACCGCCGCAAGTTCGACGCCCAACGTACGCTCGAGGAGTTCAGTGGTCGGCTTCGAGATGAGGTCGAACTGAGCTCTGTGTCCTCGGGGTTGTTGTCCGTCGTCGAGGACACGATGCAGCCCGCTCACGTCTCTCTGTGGCTCCGGACGTCGGAGGGGAATTCCTGATGGGATCGAGCGAGCGGAGGCCAAGGCTCCTCGCGTGGGCGATCTTCGCGATCACCACCGTGGCTTTCGTCGCCGCCGCCGTCATCGCGATCGCGAACAGCGACGCACAGGTGTCTTCGGATTGGGGCTCCGCGGGGCTGCTGCCGGGACTCATGTTGCTCGTCGCGATGTATCTGTTCCCTCTTATCGGGGTGATCGTCGCGTCGCGGCAACCAGGGAACAGCGTCGGGTGGCTGCTGCTGGCGATCGGGGTCACTTGGGCGTTGATCGGGCTGAACGACAACTACGTCGGTTACGGCTTCGCCCACCCCGGGTCGCTTCCGCGCCCGGACCTCGCACTCGCGGCGTTCTCGTGGGGGTGGGTGCCCGGGATCGGTCTGATCGGGATCTATCTCATCCTCGTGTTCCCGGACGGGCACCTGCCCTCCCCGCGCTGGCGCGTCTTCGCGTGGGCCGGTGCGATCGTCATGGTCCTGTCCTCGATAGGGATCACTTTCGACCCGGGGCGCATGACGGATTCGGGGTATCCGCACGTCATCAATCCGCTCGGCATCGAAGGGCTCGGGCCGGTCTTCGGATTGCTGCAGGCCCCCATATTCCTGCTCCCACTGATGATCATCGGTGCCGCGGTCGGACTGATCCGGCGCTTTAGGAGGTCACGCGGTCAGGAACGATTGCAGCTCAAATGGCTCGTTACAGCCGCCGCGCTCGTGGCGTTGCTTTATCTGATCGCGATGATCGGATCGTTCTTCTTCGAGCACGCAGCGGGGTCGATGAGGATCGTCGTCCAGTTCAGCCAGGACATCGCACTGTGCTCGTTCGCGTTGATCCCCATCGCGATCGGCGCGGCGATGCTCAAGTACCGGCTCTACGAGATCGATCGCCTCATCAATCGCACGATCGTCTATGCCGCGATCACGGCGATCCTTGCCGGGATCTACGCCCTGGGGGTTTTCGGTTTCCAGGAGTTGCTCGCACCGGTGACGTCGCGGTCAGATCTGGCCGTTGCGGCCTCGACGCTAGCGGTCGCGGGAGCCTTCCGCCCTCTCCGAGGCCGCGTGCAGAAGACCGTGGATCGCCGCTTCTACCGCCAGAAGTTCGACGCCCAGGTCTTGCTCGATCGTTTCGGGCGCCACGTCCGTGACGACGTCGACATCGGGTCTTTGTCGGAGCAGCTGATAGCGGTCGTCAACGAAACGATGCAGCCGAGCCATGTATCGCTGTGGCTCCGCAACGAGGAGATGGGGGCGTGATCTCGGAGCTTTTCATCCGGGGTCCATTTCGTAACGATTCCGGAACGGTCGAGGGCTAAAAGGGGAGTCGAGATGAGTTCACTGGCCAACGCTCTAAGGCGAGTCCGGCCCCGACGGGGCGAGAAGAAGGCTCGAACCGACCACGTCGATGCGGTCTCGGGGGTCGCCGAGGCGCCTCCCGTCGACATCGCCCCGAACGATCCCGCCCTGGCCTACTTCCAGACCGCCTCGGGAGCGGTCGATCTCGACTCGCTCGACCTCGACTCGCCTGCGGTCACGGCCCTCAAGGAGGCGGGGGTCAAGCTCGTCGTGCCCCTCGTGAGCCAGGGCGAGCTGATCGGGCTACTCAATCTGGGCCCCCGGCTGAGCGAGCGTGAGTATTCCGGCGACGACCGAAAGCTCCTCGACAACCTCGCCGCTCAAGCCGCCCCGGCCGTCCGGGTCGGTCAGCTGGTCCAGGAACAGCAGGCCCAGGTGCGGACCCGTGAGCGCCTGGAGCAGGAGATGCGGGTCGCGCAGCTGATCCAGCAGCAGTTCCTGCCGAAGGAGCTCCCCGAACTGATGGGGTGGCACGTCTCGGCCTTCTATCGACCGGCCCGCGCGGTGGGCGGCGACTTCTACGACTTCATCGAGCTTCCCGACGGTCGCGTCGCGATCGTGGCCGGCGACGTCACCGACAAAGGTGTGCCCGCCGCCCTCGTGATGGCAACGACGCGCAGCATCCTGCGCAGCGAGGCGGTCCGGCTGGTTTCTCCGAGCGAGGTCCTTCAGAAGGCCAACGATCTGCTCTATCCCGACATCCCCTCGCACATGTTCGTCACGTGCCTGTACGCGGTGCTGGATCCGAAGACCGGTCGGCTCCAACTTGCTAACGCCGGGCACAACCTGCCGTACGTCCGGGGAGACGGCGGCGTCACGGAGCTCAAGGCGCGCGGGATGCCGCTCGGGTTGATGCCGGGCATGTCCTACGAAGAGGTCGAAGCGACACTCGATCCTGCCGATGTCATGTTGCTGCACAGCGACGGCATCGCCGAGGCTCACAACCCCGACGGCGAGATGTTCGGCTTCGGCCGGATGCTCGAGCTGATGGGAACCCGCCGCACCGCCGACGACATCATCGACCTCATGCTCACCGAGCTCGATCACTTCTCGGGGCCGGGGCACGAGCAGGAGGAC
>DASSMG010000159.1:0-3800 GCA_035688995.1 Actinomycetota bacterium | reverse complement strand
GCTGGTTCCGCATCGTGACCGACCCGTTCGAAGCGCGTCGCGTAATCAACGAAGGAAAGCTTGCGGTCGTCCTCGGCATCGAGGTCTCGGATCCGTTCGATTGCTCCGAGAAGCTCGGCGTCCCCGACTGCGACGCGACCGACATCGAGGCGGGGCTCGACGAGGTCTACGACCTCGGGGTCAGGCAGATGGAACTCGTCAACAAGTTCGACAACGCGCTTTCGGGCGTCGCGGGAGACACCGGTACCACCGGCGCGGTCGTCAACCAGGGCAACAAGCTCGACACCGGTCACTACTGGCACATGGACACGTGCCAGGACCCCGACGGCGACGCGCACGACAAGACCCAGATGAACCTGCACGACGACGGCGGCACGCCCGACGAGTTCACGGGTCGCGACGCGCTCGCGGGAGCCATCATGGCTGCGGTCGGGACCTCCGGTGCTGCCCCCGTCTATCCCGAGGGTCCGCACTGCAACACGATGGGCCTGAGCGACCTCGGCAAGGACATGATCACCGGGATGGTGCGGCGCGGGATGCTGGTCGACCCCGACCACATGAGCGCGCTCGCGCAGACGCAAGCCCTCGATCTCCTGACCGACATCGGTTACTCCGGTGTGGTGTCGAGCCACGGGTGGTCGAACGACACGATCTACCCGCGCATCTACCAGCTCGGCGGTGTCGTCACGCCGTACGCCGGCTACTCAGAAGACTTCGTCAAGGAATGGAACAGCCACCGACCGTGGGCAGATCCCCGCTACTACTTCGGCTTCGGCTACGGCTCGGACACGAACGGTTTCGGGGCGCAAGGAGGGCCGCGCGGTGCCGGTGCGCCGAACCCGGTCACCTACCCCTTCACGGGCTTCGGCGGAGTAACGATCGGGCAGCAACACAGCGGCTCGCGCGTCTACGACATCAACGTCGATGGAGTCGCGCACTACGGCCTCTACCCCGACTGGATCGAGGACCTTCGCCATCTCGCCGGCGACCAGATCGTCCAGGACATGGAACGGGGGCCGGAGGCGTACCTCGAGATGTGGGAACGGGCCATCGGGGTCGCGCCGGATTCGTGCCGCAGTGACGTGCCGGACCTGAATTCGGCCGCGGTGCGCGGGCTCCAGCGCGGGATGTCGCCGCAGCAGGTGCTCGAAGCGATCGGTCAGCCGTCGTCCAGGATCGACGACCAGTTCACGTACTGCGTCGAGGGCGGCAAGCAGGCCGTGCTGACCTTCCGCGACGGCGCACTGTGGACGACTCGCTCTACCTCCGGCGCCTAGGGATCCCCCACTCCGGCGTCAGCGGTCGCGGTCGCCGACCGCGTGTGACATCTTTCTTCGCCATGGGGATCCGTGGACTGGGGGTCGTCGCGCTGACCGCGCTAATGGTGGCGTCCGGATGCACGAAGGGGCGCGAAGTCGGTCGGCCCTCGACGCGACCCACGCCGACCCACACGACCATGCCGCAGGGCGATCCCAAGCATCTGTCCCAGGACGCTCGCCGCGTTGTGAGCGCCGCGTGCAAGATGCCGGCGGCGTGGGTCGAGCGGGTATGGCGCGGTTGGGATCCGGGTCCCGCACGTGGTTACGACCTGTCGGTCGTTCCGCATCCTCCGAACTGGATGGGCTCGGTGACCGACACGAGCCACTCCGGCCCCTATCCGTTCCTGCAACAGATCCCACTCGTCTTCTACGGGCCTCGTTACGTCGTGACCGGGGACGTCAAGGTCCGGCGAGAGGTGACGATCGCCGACGTCGCTCCCACCACGGCGGAGCTACTGGACTTCGATTTCCCGCCGCGCGACTCGCGGCCGATCACCGAGGTCCTGAAACCCAACGCCCCTCGTCCGAAGCTGATCGTGACCGCGCTGATCGATGGCGGCGGATGGAACGTCCTCGACCGGTGGACGGGGCGATGGCCAGAGATCGCGAGCCTGATGAAGCGTGGAGCGAACGTGAAGGGAGTGATCGCAGGATCGTCCCCCTCGATCACTCCGGCGATCCACACGAACATGTCCACCGGCGCGTTCCCCCGCCGCCACGGGATCACTGCGATCAAGATCCGGACCGACAACGGGCACCTCACCGACGCCTTCGTGCCATACACGACCTACACGAAACTCGACCGCACCGACCCGACCGCGAACACCGACATCACGACGCTCGGCGATCTCTACGACCTCGAAACGAACAACGACGCGCTCGTCGGGATGGTCAGCCCCGGTCTGTTGCAGTTCGGGATGATGAGCATGGGGGCCGGGATCGACGGCGCCGACCAGGACGTGGCTGCGATCCTCAACGACGAGGAACAGTTCTCGACCAACCCACGCTTCTATTCGCTACCGGACTACGTTTCCGACGTTCCGGGGCCGGAGTCCGAGCTCGACGCGGTCGATCGTTCGGATGGCCGGCTCGATGGCTTGTGGCACGACCACTCGATGCCTCCGGTCGACGCCACGCCCGCGTTCGCGCCGTGGGAGAACCGCATCATGCAAGCGCTCATCGATCGAGAGGGCTTCGGCGACGACGACACGCCGGATCTCTTCTACGTGAACTACAAAGCGCCCGACAAGACCGGGCACGCCTACAACATGATCTCGGACGAGGAGGGCGAGGTCGTCTCGTCGGTCGATGGTGCGGTCGGCGACATGATCCGGTGGCTCGATCGCAACGTCGGCCGGCGCAACTACGTTTTCATCCTCACCGCCGACCACGGCCAGACGCCCCTCGATGGTGGGGGGTGGCCGATCCGTCCCACGGAGCTCACCGAGGATCTCAATGCTCGCTTCGATTCGGTCTCCGACGACCGCGGGCTGGTGCAGGACACCTCGGCGACGACGTTGTTCATCGACCGCAAGGAGGTGCACGCCAACGGGATCGAGCCGGAAGAGCTGGCGATGTGGCTGATGCGTTACACGATCGGGGCCAACGTGGACGAGGGTGACGCCTTCCCGCCCGACTACGGGGGCCGGGAGGACGAGGTCATCTACGACGCCGTGATCCCCGGCCGGCTCGTCGACGACGTCTACGAGGAGTGCGGCCCCCGGCACTAAAGAGGGGCCCTTCCCCGTCCGAAGGACCTTCTAAGGGTGCGGCGGGGGGAGTGAGTCGGCGATGAGGGCAGCGACGGATCTGGGCAGCAACGCGCTCGCGCCTGAGGGCGAGACGCTGTTCCGGCGTGCCCGCAAGTGGCTCCCCAAGGGCGGTGCCCTCCCCCGCGAGGACTGGGAGAGCCGGCACCGTGCCATCCGGGCCCTGCTCGTGGCCCAGGCCGTCGGGCTCATCGTGTTCGGAGTCGTTCGGGGATTCGGACTCCTCCACGTCTCGACCGAGGCATCGATCCCCGCGATCTGTGCCCTGGTCACCGGATCGATGATGAAACGGGGCCAGCGCGCGGTCGTCGCGACCTTCGGGCTCGTAGCGACCTCGGGGATCCTCGTTCACCTGTCGGGCGGCACGATCGAAGCCCACTTCCATTTCTTCATCATGCTGGCCGTCATCTCCCTGTATCAGGACTGGCGAGCCTTTCTCTTGGCGATCGCATTCGTCGCGGTGCATCACGGTGTCGCCGGCGTAGTCGACGCCCGGTCCGTCTTCAACCATCAAGCCGCGTTGGCGCACCCGTGGACGTGGGCCGCCATCCACGCGCTCTTCGTCTTGGGCGAAAGCGTCGCGCTGGTGATCGCGTGGCGCTTCAGCGAGAGGGCGCACGAGCATGCGGCCGAGTCGCAGCATCAGTTCATGGAAGAGCAGGAGCAACGCATCGAGGAGCGCGAGCGCGCGGCCGAGGCCCTGAGTCGGAGC
>DASSMG010000158.1:0-3009 GCA_035688995.1 Actinomycetota bacterium | reverse complement strand
GCTCTATGCGGTCGGGCAGGTGGCGGGGGCGGCCGCACCCGGAGCGCAGTTCGGTGCCGGGGTGGTGTCGGTCGCCGCCTACGTCGAGCACGGAGCCGAAGCGCTGGCTTACCTCGTGTTCGCCGGCTGGGTCCGGAGCGCGACCCGGGCGAGCATCCGGACGCGCTTCGTCATGGCGTTCGCCGCGCTCCTCGTGGTCGTGGTGTTGGCGCTCGCTTCCGCTCTGACCGGGGTCATCTCGGCGAACGTCCAAGGCGACGAGTTGAACGATGTCGGGAACCAGGTGTCCTCGACCCTCACGGAGTTCGACGATCAGGCCCGGAGCCTGAAGAAGGACGTCGCCCAGGTCGCACAACTCGCGCGCGACGACGCCGCCACCGGCGGAGACCTCCAGTCGCTGGCCGAACAGGCGCAGCGGCTCGACATCTTCGACTTCGACTTCGTGATCTTCATGCTCCCGAACGGGCAGGTCGTCGGGTATTCGGGTCACGGCCCGACGGTCCGTAAGGGCAACGAGTTCCGCGCGACGAAGCTCGAGCGTCTCGACGTCATCGAGATGAGCGGCTCGCCGGTGATCGACGACATCGTGAAGAAGGGGTTCGAGACGTCCGCGGGTCCCACGCGGGTCGGCGGGCACGACATCGCAGTGATGGCCGTGCACGTGATCACGGCCCCGCAGAGCCCCACGAAGACCGTTGCGATCGCCGCGGCCGGCACCTACATCGACGCGCTGACGATGGAAGACATCTCCCAGCGGTTCAAACCGTCGCTCGCGTCCCTGGTGGTGGGAGGCAAGACGGTGGCGTCGATGCTTCCTCGGGACGCCGCCAACCGCAAGCTGGTGCCCGACTCCGCCGAGATCGAGCTGCAGACGAGTGCCGCTCCCGTCACGAGGCAGACGGTGTTCGGCGACAAGTCCTACGCCAGTGCCTACGGTTCGATCGCGCCGTCCGGAGGCGCTCCCATCGGTATCCTCGTGCTCTCGAGTCCCGCACGCGTGATCGTTCACGCCCGTCAGGGATTCACCAGCGCCCTGTTCATCGTCGCGATGAGTGCGGGCGCGATCGCACTCGCCCTCGCATGGTTCTCGGGTCGCAGGATCACGCAACCGATCCAGGCTCTGACCGCCGTCGCCGGTGAGGTTCGAGAGGGCAATCTCGACGCGACCGCTTCGGTCACGGGAGACGACGAGGTCGGGCGCCTCGGAGAGACGTTCAACGAGATGACTGCATCGCTCGCACGTATGACCGGCGACCTGCGGGATGCGGCGCGCCAGGAGCACGAACTCAGATCCCGCATCGAGACGATCATGCAATCGATGGCGGACGGCCTCGTCGCCGTCGGCGCGGAGCGCAAGATCCTCGCGTTCAACCGGGAAGCCGAGAACATGACGGGGATCTCGGCGTCGGTTGCCATGGGCCGACCGCTCGACGAGGTTTTCGACGTTCGCGATTCCCAAGGTCAGTCCGTGACCCTCCCGATCTACGACCTCGCGCCGGGAAGCGTCGACGGGATCTTCATCCAACCCGAAGGTGAGAAACCGCTGCCGGTCACGGTCGTGTCGGCTCCCCTTACCGACGAACAGGGCGATGCCGTGGGTGGCGTTCTCGTGATGCGCGACATGTCGCGGGAGCGCGAGGTCGAACGGATGAAGACCGAGTTCCTGTCGAATATCTCGCACGAGTTGAGGACGCCGCTTACGCCCATCAAGGGATATGCCGAGATCCTCGGTCGCAAGGACATCCCTCCCGAAAAGGCGGAGAAGTTCGTTCACGGGATCCTGGAATCGACGGCGCGCCTCGAGCGGATCGTGCAGCTTCTCGTCGACTTCTCCGCTATGGAAGCGGGCCGGTTGGAGCCCCATACGAAAGCGGTCGACATCTCCGCGATGGTCGATTCGCTCGCGGAGGAGTGGGCGGGACGAACCGATCGCCACGACGTGATCGCAGACGTCGATCGTGCGGCGCCCATGGTGGTGGGGGACGAGCGCCTCCTGCGGCGCTCGCTCGAAGAGGTGATCGACAACGCCGTGAAGTTCTCTCCCTACGGGGGCACCGTTCGGCTCGAGGTGAAGCCCGTCTCGGGCAACGGCCACGGGGACCTGGTCGAGGTCTCGGTCAGCGACGAGGGCATCGGGATCCCTCCCGAAGACATCTCGCGGATCTTCTCGGACTTCCATCAGCTCGACGGCTCCGAGACCCGTGCTTACGGCGGGCTCGGGCTAGGATTGGCGTTCGTCCAGCGGATCGTCGAGGCGCACGACGGGACCGTCAGGGTCGAGAGCCGCCCCACCGAGGGCACCCGTTTCACGATCGCGATCCCCGCTGCGGCGGATAACTAGTCCTAGAGGACTATCCAAACTAGTCCGGACGGGCTATTGGAGGTGCGCTCGCGACGCCTGAAACTTGGTCTATAGCGGATGCAACCGGGCAGATAGGACACTTCGATAGGACCCCAATGGCTGTGAAGCACTGGATGGCGGTCGTGCTCGCCGTCGCGGTTCTCGGGGCCGGGGCGTGTGCCACCGGGCCCGCCGAGCTCGGCGCGATGCAGATCCAGCGCGCCTCCGGCCACGTGGAGATCCTGCGGGGCAGCGATTCCATAGACGTTTCCGATGTCGAAGGTCTCGAGCCCGGCGACGTGATCGTGACGGGTGCCACCGGCACCGCGCATCTGAACCTTGCGAGCGATGCGCAGCGCGTCGACATTGCACCCGACTCCCGCGTCCGTGTCCGCTCGAACTCCGTCGTCGAAGGTCTCGAGGGAAGTCTCCTCGCCCGCGCGTCGCATGCTCCGACCAGCGTGCTTTTTGACGGGGTCAAGGCCGAGTTCTCGAACGCGCGTTTCCGGCTCGACCGCGGCTTCAGCTCGTCGCGCGCCGCGTCCTACGACGGCACGGTCGAGCTGGGTTCGCCGGGGGAGACGCGCATCGATCTTCAACGTCTCTATCAGGTGGACGTCGCGGCGGGGGACTTACCCGAGCACCCGGTTCCGTACCGGGTCGACGAG
>DASSMG010000157.1:0-6345 GCA_035688995.1 Actinomycetota bacterium | reverse complement strand
TGCAGTTGCTGTGCGTCGCGCTCAACGTCTACACGATCGTCCTGTTCCTCAGGATCGTGCTGTCGTGGGTGACGATGTTCTGGTCGCCCCCCTCGTCGCTGTCACCCGCCGTCCGCGTGATCTACGACCTGACCGAGCCCGTCATGAGGGTGTTCCGTCGCTATATCCCGGCGATCGGCGGGTTCGACCTGTCCCCGCTGTTCATCTTCATCATTATCGGGATCATCCAGAGAGCGATCGGGTGCCCGGGGGCTTTCTTCTAGATAGGGCCCGCGAAACCGGCTAAGTCGGGCGTCCTTTGCGATACTGACCGCGATGATCAGCGCCCGGGATATCAACGAGAAGCAGTTCCACGACGCCTGGCGGGGCTACAACCAGGAAGAGGTCGACGATTTCCTCGACCGCGTCGCCGAAGCGATCGACGCCCTCCAGCGCGAGAACGACGCTTTGAAAGAGCGCGTCGATGAGCTCGACAAGAAGATCGAGTCGAGTAAGGCCTCGGAGGAGATGCTCCAGAAGACTTTGGCCAGCGCTCAGGTTGCCGCGCAGGAAGCGATCTCGACCGCACGCGCTCGAGCCGAAGAGATCGTGGCGGACGCCGAAGAGCGCGCGGCCAGAGCGCGCGAGGAGCTGAGGGTCCGCGTGGAGACCGCCGAGGAGGAGGTGCGCCGTCGCACCGAGGCCGTCGAGCGCGAGCAGCAACAACGTCGCAACGAGATCCAGGAATCCGTCGACAAACTGCAGGCGCACGAGACCGAGCTCAAGCGAAAGCTGCGTGCCGTTCTCCAGCAGGAGTTGCAGGCCCTCGACGTCCTCCAGGAAACACTGGAGCCGGCCACTCGCGCTCCCGAACTGATCGAAGACGTCTCGCCCGAGGACGAGCCCGAGGTTGCCGAGGGCGATCCCATCTACGACGCCGCAGAGAGCAGTGCGGATGTCGAACCGACCGACGACACCGACCTCGCCGTCGACGACGACGACGATGCAAGCCTCGACGACTTCGGCCCGTTCGCGGACGAGTCGGAAGCGTTCGGACGCCGTCGCCGCCGCGGACTGTTCCGCAAGGACAAGCAGGACGTAGAGGTCTCATCGGAAGAGGCGTGAGCGTGCCGTCGTGACCGCTCTCATCGGCGCGTCCGTACTCCTTATCTGTGCCGCCGCGATAGCTCTCGTCTTCGGGTGGATCGCAGCGAGTCCACCGCTCATCTGGTTGTCGATCGGGTCCAGTGTCGTCGCGGCGGTGCTGCTGGCGCTCGGGGCCTACCGGGCGCGTTCGGAGATCGCCGCCCAAGCTGCCTCCGGGGTTGCGGCGGGACCCGGAGAGGTCGTCGCCATCCCCGACCGGAAGCGCTACCACAAGCCGGGATGTCGCTACGCGTCGGCGCCGGGGGCGGAGGTCATGTCGGTCGAGGCCGCGAAGAGACGCGGATACGACGCGTGCGGAGTTTGCAAGCCCTGACCGCCCGCATTTCTACGTATGCGGTACTGCGTATTCCGCCGCGTGCTTCGGGGCCCCACGCTGGGGAGACACGCGCCATGGGTGGGCGCCTCATGAAAGTGCGGTCCGCGTGAACGTCCTGGTGGTAGACGACGACGTCACGATCACTCGTTTGCTCGGCGCTGCGCTCACCGTGGAAGAGGGCGTCGACGACATCCGGGTCGTCCATCGTGGGAGCGACGCCCTCGACGTGTGCGTCGCGTTCCATCCCGACGTGATCATCCTCGACTACTGGATGCCGGGGATGGATGGAGCCGAAGCTGCCGGGCGCATCCGGGAGGTCTGCCCCGACGCTCGGATCGTGGCCTTCTCGGGCGTTCTCGAAGGAAAGCCGGAGTGGGCCGACGCGTACTACCCGAAAGGCGATCTTCCGGATATCGAAACGATCATCCGGCTTCCCTGACCGCGATCGGCTCTGCGGTCAGCTCTTTCTGATCGCGATGGTGACGGTGCCGCCGTCGACCTCGACCCGATCGGAGGGCGCGTCGGGTGGGGGATCCTCGAAACGCGTGGCGGTCGACAGCACCTCGCCCGAGATGAATCCCTCGTGGGGGCCCAGCGATCCCCGAAGACGATCGTCGGCACCGAGCCACAGTTCGATCCGGTCCTCCACCGCCAGTCCGCTCGACTTGCGTAGGTCCTGAACGGCCCTGACCACCTCGCGCGCGTTGCCCTCCGCGATCAGCTCGGGGGTCAGCTCCATGTCGAGAGCGACCCCGTAGGCCCCGTCCTGGGCGAGTGAGAACCCGGCGCGACCTTCAACCCGCACGTCGAGCTCTTTGGCGCTCAGGGAGATGTCGGCCCCCTCGAGCTCGAGGTGGGTCGTCCCCGTCGCTTCGAGGTCGGTGACGATGTCGTGTGGATCTTTCTCGGCCAGGAGTCCGGCGACGACCTTCACCTTCGGTCCGAACCGGGGGCCGAGCTCCTTGAAGTTCGGTTTGACCGTGTAGGTCACGAGCTCTCCCACACCGTGCGCGGCCTCGAGCGCTTTCACGTTGAGCTCCTCGGCGATCTGCGTTTCGAGACCGGCAAGCGAACCCGCTTCCGCCGAAGGCACCACGATCAGGGCGCGGGCGAGAGGCTGGCGGACCCGGATCTTGGCTTCGGTGCGAGCCGATCTTCCGAGCGCCACGAGCCTGCGAACCAGCGCCATGCGCGCCCGGAGGTCGTCGTCGACGCGAGTGTCGTCGGGCTGCGGCCAGTCGCTGAGATGCACCGAATCGGGTGCGCCCTCGATCGGTGCGGTGAGGTTCGAGTAGATCTCGTCGGACACGAACGGCGTGTAAGGCGCGGCCAGTTGGGCAACAGTGGTGAGGCACTCCCACAACGTGAGGAAGGCCGCCTGGGTGTCTGCGTCTCGCGCCGACCTCCAGAAACGACGACGCGAGCGGCGCACGTACCAGTTGGAGAGGTCGTCGACGAACCGCTCGATCCTTTTGCCGCCCCGGGTCGCGTCGAACATCTCGAGCGCGTCCGTCACGACCCGCACCGTGTCGTCCAGCTCGGCGAGGATCCACCGATCGGTCTCGGGTCGTTCGGCGACCGGGATCGAGACCCCCGAGGGGTCGAAGTTCTCGAGGGATGCGTAGGTGACCCAGAAGGAGTACGTGTTCCACAGGGTCAAGATGTGCCGCCGAAGGGTCTCTTCGATGATCTCCGGCCCGACCCGGCGCGCCGACCACGGCGTGCCGCCCGTGATCATGTACCAGCGCAGAGCGTCGGCACCCTGCACGTCGAGGACCGACCACGGGTCGAGCACGTTGCCGACCGACTTCGACATCTTGCGGCCTTCGGAGTCGACGATGTGACCCAGACAAACGACGTTCCGGAACGAGTTGTGACCGCGTATCAGCGTGGACACCGCGAGCAACGAATAGAACCACCCGCGGGTCTGGTCGATGGCCTCCGAGATGAAGTCCGCGGGGTAGCGGCGCTCGAACACCTCGGCGTTCTCGAACGGGTAGTGCCACTGCGCGAACGGCATCGACCCGGAGTCGAACCACGCGTCGATCACGCTCGTCACCCGCCGCGCTTCCTTTCCGCACTGCGGACACGGGAACGTGATGTCATCGACGTAAGGGCGGTGGGGATCGAAGGGACGCTCCGGATCTGCGTCGAGATCGCGCCCCGCGCGTTCGGCGAGCTCCGAGAACGAGCCGATGCACGTCGTGTGCTCGTCGGGACAACGCCATATCGGTAGCGGCGTCCCCCAGAAGCGGTCGCGCGACAGCGACCAGTCGACGTTGTTCGCGAGCCAGTCGCCGAAGCGGCCGTACTTGATCGTCGGCGGCTGCCAGTTCGTGTCCTCGTTCGATTCCTGCAGCTCGGGGCGGATCTGCGACGTGCGGATGTACCAGTCCTTGCGCGCGTAATAAAGGAGTGGTGTTCCGCAGCGCCAGCAATGGGGATAGGCGTGCTCGTAGTCCTCGGCACGGAAGAGCAGGTCGCGCTCGTCGAGATCCTCGATGATCTTGGGATCCGCATCCTTGACCCAGAGCCCCGCGAACTTGCCCCCCTCGGCCATCACCCGGCCGGTCCCATCGATCATCTGCTTGATCGGCAAGTCGTCGCGTTTCGCCACGGCCATGTCGTCCTCGCCGTACGGCGCGAGGTGGACGAGGCCGGACCCGTCCTCCGTCGTCACGAAGTCACCGGTACGCACCGTGTGACCGCGTAGCGAGCGGTCGACGAAGGGGAACGGCGGCAGGTAATGAACGTCGTCTCTGATCAGGTCGCGCCCGTCGAGCGTGCGGTGGACCTTCGTGTTTTCTCCGAACAAGCGCTCGACCGCATCGGCCGCGACGATCAGACGTTTACCGGGGAGGCCGGGATCGTCGACCTCCGCATACGTGATGTAGGGGCCGGCAGCGACCGCCATGTTCGCGAGAAGTGTCCACGGCGTCGTCGTCCACACCAACAGCGCGAGATCGGGGTTGTCCTCGAGGGGGAAGCGAACGTAGACCGACGGATCGACCACGGTCTTGTACGCGCCGGTCTGATGCTGTTCGTGCGAGCTCAACGACGTCTCGCAGCGCGGGCAGTAGGGGACGACCTTGAAGTCCTCTTCGAGCAGCCCCTTGTCCCAGATCTCTTTGAGGATCCACCAGACGCTCTCGACGTAATCCGGTGTCATCGTCCAGTAGGCCTCGTCGAGGTCCACCCAGAACGCGACGCGGCGCGTCATGCGTTCCCAGTCGCGTACGTATCGCTGAACCGATTCCTTGCAGCGGGCGACGAAGGCTTCGACGGTGACCTCGTCGATGATCTGACGCTTGTTGGTGATGCCGAGTTCCTTCTCGACCTCGACCTCGACCGCGAGACCGTGGCAGTCCCACCCCGCCTTGCGGTGCACCAGGCGCCCGTTCATCGAATGGAAACGACAGAACAGGTCTTTGAAGACCCGGGCCTCTACGTGATGGATCCCGGGCTTGTTGTTGGCGGTCGGGGGGCCCTCGTAGAAGACCCACTCGGGGCAACCCTCGCGGTTCTCGACGGAGCGACGGAAGATGTCGTTCGCGTCCCACGACTCGATGAGACCCTCTTCGAGCGCGGGGAAGTTCACCTTCGGGTCTACGGGGCGGTATAGCTGGTCGGACATGGGCGCCAAGGTTACGAGACGCCGGCGCGGGCACGGAGACTCGAAGGAGGAACGGTGAGGGCTGCTTCGTTCGTCGCGAATACCCGCGAGGGAGTCGTCATCGAACTGTTCGTGCAGCCGCGCGCGGCGCAGGACGCGATCGTGGGCATCCACGGAACCGCGCTGAAGGTGAAGGTCAGGGCCGTTCCCGATGGGGGCCGGGCGAATCGTGCCGTCGAGGCGCTCGTGGCCGAGGTCCTCGGAGTGCCGCCTTCCGCGGCTTCGATAGTCCGGGGCGGGGGCAGCCGGCACAAGCGCATGACGGTCGTCGGTGTGGACGCCGAGCGGGTCCTTTGTGAACTAGAGAACGTGCTATCGTCCCCTGCCCATGAGCCCGGCCAAGAAGCCCGCGCGGGCGACTTCCAGCGCGCGAACCACCAAGAAGAAGACCACTAAGAAGCCGGCGGCGAAGAAACCGGCGGCCAAGAAGCCGGTCGCGAAGAAGGCGACGGCGAAGAAGAGCGCGGCCCGGTCGAAGACCACCACCAAGACGACCAAGACCACGAGCGCGCGGGCGTCCAAGGCCACGAGCGCCAAGACCGCGAAGAAGTCGACCAAGACGACCAAGACGACGAAAGCCAAGACCACCAAGCAAGCGCCCGCGCGAACGGGCACCGCAGCCAAGAAGAGCGCGACCGCCGGCTCGAAGAAGACCGTTTCGAAGGCTCCGGCCAAGAAGACCACCGCCCGTGCCGAGCCGGCCGCCACCGAGACCTCGGCCCCGCGTAAACGGGTCGAGAAGAAGCCCCTGATCCGAAGGGCGCCGAAGAAGACGACCCCGACCCGCAAGCCGCGCCCCGCGAAGCTCGACGCCGAGACGCTCGGGAAGATCAGGGCTCAGCTCCAGGGGGAGCGAACCGACCTCTCGGCGCAGCTCGAACAGATCGATGCGATGTCGTTCCAGGGCTCCCAATCGGAGATGACCGGCGAGGTCGGGATCGATGACGATTTCGCCGACGCCGGCACGGCCACGTTCGATCGCGAACGGGACTTCTCGATCCGCAACAACATCCGCGACCTGATCGATCAGATCGACCGGGCCCTCGGCCGAATCGAGGACGGGTCCTACGGCAGCTGCGAACGGTGCGGTCAGCCGATCGATGCCGCTCGACTCAAGGCGCTGCCGCACGCGTCGCTGTGTCTCGACTGCAAACGACGCGAAGAGCGGATCCGGTAGCCACGGAACATTCCGAAAACGAATCCGGGAGAG
>DASSMG010000156.1:0-5456 GCA_035688995.1 Actinomycetota bacterium | reverse complement strand
CCTGGGTCTTGCCGCCCCAGACGTTGGACGAGCACCCCGGGATGAACAGTGTGTGCGAGGGCGAGAACTGGACCGTCAGGTTCATCAACGCGTTGATGCGCTCGCAGTACTGGAAGGACACCGCGGTTTTCATCGTGTGGGACGACTTCGGGGGCCTGTACGACCATGTACCTCCACCGCATTACGACATCATGGGGCTCGGCCCCCGCGTTCCACTCCTGGTCATCTCGCCATGGGCGCGATCGGGATACGTCGATCACCACACCTACGAGTTCTCGTCGGTCCTCGCATTCATCGAGAACGCCTTCGGAACGGGATGTCTTACGCCGCGGGACTGCGGCGCCGACCCGATGCTCGGTGCGTTCGACTTTGACGACCCGCCGAACTTCAAGCGGCGGCAGCTACTACTCGAACAGCGACAATGTGCCTGAGTCAGCTCTGCGAGCTCGACTCGCGTTCCGCGACGCGGCGGGTCACTCTCGAGTTGTAGCACCGCGCCTTGAGTCCCAGTTGTTGCGCGGGAACGCAGCGATTCGATGCTTCGCAGAGAGCGCGCCCGCCCTCTTGGAGCAGACGTGCGGCGAGGTCCGGCTCGGCGTAGAACGGCCTGCCGATGCCGATCAGATCGGCGTCACCGGAACCGAGGATGTCGTCGCACTCATCGCGGGATCGGATACCGCCGACCGCGAACACCGGTATGGAAACGTTCCGCTTCGCGGCGCTGAAGAAGGCGCGGTTCCAGACCGGCTCGAATGGATACGCCTGCGCGGCTCGGCGATAGCCCCACCGGAGTACGGCCATCTTCGTCCTCGAACCTCCGAGTGCCTCTTCGAACCGAGTCTTTATCGACTTCGTTTCGAGGATGTCGCCTGGGTAACCACCGCGGCACAACGACGCATGAGGAAATACCGAGAGACCCACAGGGGTGATCGCGTCGTAACCGAAACCCTCGGCCATCCGGCACAGCTCGATCCCTTGCTCGAAAGTGGTTCGCGGTGCGAACGGAGGTGCGTCCTCGGCCATGGGGATCTTCACGGTCAGTGGGAAATCGTCGCCAGCGGCACGGCGCACCGCTGTCGCGATGTCCTCGAGGACGCGCGCCCGGTTCCGCAGGGTGCCCCCGTATTCGTCGTTGCGCCGGTTGTAGAACGGCGACAGGAACTGGTGCACCAGCTTCGCGTTCGAAGAAGCCAGCTGGATGCCGTCGTAGCCCGCCTCGCGTGCCGATGCCGCGACGCGTCCGAAACGATCGACAAGGTCGCGAACCTCGGCGGTCGTCAGAACGTGGACGGGCACACCGCGCAGCGCAGGGCGGACGTGGATCGGAGGACGGGACGCGGCGATGAGGGGAGCTCGGCGGCCCTTCGCGAATTCCGCGTGCCATCCCTCGAGCGCGAATATCCCGGCGTGGCCGATCTGGATGAAGATCCGGCCCCCCCAACGATGAACCGCGGCCGGAACCGAAGCGAGCGCCAGCATCTGCTCCCGGGGGGCGACGATCGACATCCCCGATGACGACCGACCCTCGTCGGTGATGCAGGAATTTCCCTGGATGATGAGGCCGACCCCGCCGCGGGCGTTCGCCTCGAAGGTGTCGGCGTAGATCTGGGCCGCCTCGGGCCCGGCTCCGGCGCCCTCCAGGACGGGGGCCCGGTAGAGGCGGTTACGCAGCGTCACGCCCCCGATCCGGAGCGGATCCTCCAGGCGGGCCATCGCTTCGAGATCACCTCCCGGGGTGCTTGCTTCGCTTCCGGCTAAGATAGTTCCTTGGAGAACTAGCCCTGCCCGGCTATGGAATATAGGCACGGCGGGCCATTGTTCCCTTTAAAAGGGACAAATACCGTGATTCCGGACCGCGAAGGTCTGTGCACCGGGCTCTTTAAGCGCCGGCGCAGCGGGTAAATAACGGGGGACAGATGAGCGTTCGGGCGCAGGAACTCGCCGAGCTTCAAGAGCTCGAGGACAACGAACTGGTCGAGAAGGTTCGTTGTGGTGACGAGCGCTGCGTCGAGGTGCTCCTCAACCGCTACCGCAACTTCGCTCGCTCCAAGGCGCGTTCCTATTTCCTTGCAGGGTCCGACAAGGAAGACGTCGTCCAGGAAGGGATGATCGGTCTCTTCAAAGCCATCCGCGACTTCGATCTCGGACAGGACACGCCCTTCCGTGCGTTCGCCGAGTTGTGCATCTCGCGTCAGATCCTCACCGCGATCAAGACGGCGAACCGGCAGAAGCATCAGCCGTTGAACTCGTCGATCTCACTCGATGCACCGGCTTACGGAGGCGACGACTCCGACAAGTCGGTCGGAGACCACCTCGTTGCATCGACGAGCCACGATCCCGTCGAGCTCGTCATCTCGGCCGAGGAGATCGAAGCCATCCGCGACTCGATGAGCGGCACCCTCACGCAACTCGAGGGGGACGTCCTCCGTCTCTACATGGACGGCAAGTCATACGAGGAGATCGCGGGGGCCCTCGGTAACCACGTGAAGTCGATCGACAACGCTCTTCAGCGCATCAAGCGCAAGCTTCAGAGGCACATCGAAGACCGCAACGCGATGTCGGCCTCGGCCTAACGCCGACGGATCTTCTCCCAACCACCCGCAAGGCCTTCGTGGCCCTCCAGCGCGAGCAGATAGCGCTTCGTGTCCAAGCCTCCACCGAAGCCGCCGAGCGATCCATCACCCGCGATCACACGGTGACATCCGATGACGATCGGCAACGGATTACGACCTACCGCGCCACCCACCGCGCGCGGTCCGGTTCCGACCCGACGAGCGAGCTCTCCATAAGAGGTGAGTTCGCCATATCCGACTCGAGCGAGCGCGCGAAGCACCCGCTGCTGGAAGGGCGTCGCGATCGACAGGTCGAGGGGGATGTCGAAGTCTTTGAGATCGTGCGCGAAGTAGGCCTCGAATCGCTCCGCGAACGGGGCGAGTGCGCGATCGTCCCGGACGGGTTCACCGAAGGTTGTCGGGAGCTTGTAACCGTCGTCGTTGGGGAAACAAACCGCACACAAGCCGCGATCCGTCGCAACCAAGGTCAGTCGACCGATCGGCGAGCGGAGAGTCGTGTAAGTAAGCGCATCCATGTGGGTAGCCTAGGTTGATGGAAGCCTCGAACGCCATCATCCGCGAGAAGGACGTAACTCTCAACAAACCGATCCTCGTCGCCGCGTTCGGGGGCTGGAACGATGCGGGCGATTCCGCGACTTTCGCGGCCTCGCACCTGGCCCGTAACTGGAACACCGACCGCATCGCCTCTATGGACCCCGAGGACTTCTACGACTTCCAGTCGACGCGTCCCGAGGTCGAGCTCGTGGACGGTGTCACGCGGCGCTTGAGGTGGCCGGCCAACGAGTTCAGCGCCGCGACGCTCTCCGGTCATCCGCACGACGTCGTCGTTCTCATCGGGACCGAGCCGAATCTGAAGTGGCGCACGTTCGCGAAACAGATCGTCGACTTCGCAAGCGGGCTCGATGTGCAGATGGTCATCACGCTGGGAGCTCTGCTTGCCGACGTTCCCCACAGCCGCCCGGTTCAGATCACCGGGACCGCGATCGACCCCGAGTTGATCGATCGCCTCCACCTGCATCGATCGCGCTACGAGGGTCCCACCGGGATAGTCGGAGTGCTGCACCACGAGTTCGCCGAGCAAGGCATCCCGACGGCAAGCTTGTGGGCGGCGGTCCCGCACTATCTGGCGGTGTCTCCCAATCCGAAAGCCGCCCTCGCGCTGGTCGAGAAGACGGCTGAACTGGTCGGCACGTCGGTTGCGATCGACGAGCTCGTGAGAGCGACCGAGACCTACGAATCGCGTGTCGCCGAAGTTGTGGGGGCCGACGACGAGATGCAGTCCTACGTGAAGATGCTCGAGGAGCGCGCGGACGAACCAGCTGGCATCCAAGAAGCAGAGCTGCCGACGGGCGACGAGCTTGCGACGGAACTGGAAAGGTTCCTGCGCAACGAAGGAACCCAATAGAGAGGGAGCATGGAGAAGAACGAGGAGTCGCGCGAAGAAGAGGTCGATGCCATGTCCGAATCAGATGAGACGAGTCAGGAAGAAGACGACAAGGAAACTCCAGCCGGCCCGTCGTTTGGAGATGCCTTCCGCTCCGGCAGTTGATTCTCACGCCACGGTAACGACCAAGCGTGTTCCCAGATCGACTTCGTGTAAGCCAACCGGAATCCCAACCTGAGAAGCTCCACTTGTCGTTGAGATCCGCGACCGACGCCGATCGTGATCAGATCGGCGCCCACCTCGGCGGCCGATCCGGCCATCTCGTGCACGAGGGCCCCTTCGATCCCTCGACCTCTCATCGCAGGGAGTGTTGCTTGATCTGACAGCGTTGCGACCCCCGCAGTGAGGTGAAGCGCGGCCGCCCCTGCAGTCACGCCATCGAGCTCAGCGATGAAGAAGCGCCAGAACGGATTCTTCAGCCGGGTGGCCACGCTCGCTACCGTGAATGCTGCGACACCTGGTTGGACGCCTCGAAGGCGATAGGTGTGGCCGTAGATCGTCCGAAGAGCCTCGAAGTCTTGAGGGATCGCCGAGCGGATGCTCAGATCTCTCGATCTGATCCGCGCCCCACAGGACGGTTCTAGGAAGAGGTTATGGCGGTACGCGACCGGCCGAAACCCTCGTGTGTATAGGTCCCGGTTAAGGGATGGCCCGCCGACTTGGGGCACCGCGTCGACGCGCACGGGCGAATATCGTTCGCGGAAGTACCCAAGAAGGTGGGGAAGCTCGCCGATCCGACTCTCCTCCAGGTACATCACCCGGTTGAAAGCCGTCGAGGGCAGTCCCAGGCAGTGCAGGATCGTCGCGGAACCGCAGCGGAAGACCGAGATACCGTACGGGTTTCCGGGTAGTTCTTCGACCGTCCGAAGCAACGAGCTCCACGCCCGGCCGTCGGCCGCCGCGACGTCCTCGGCGATCTCTGGTTCCGTCCACACGCAGGGGACGCTAGCAACCGAACGAGGACTTTTCGCGACTCGAAGACGGCTGGACCCTGAACATTGGGTACCGGAAGACAGACAAGGGCTACAGCCCCGGCCAGTCCTTCTTCTTCTCTTCGATCACCGGCCACTCGGTGGTCGCTGGTTTGTCGCCGCCTCCGAGCACTTCGCCGAGATCCTTTTTGCCACCGATGTCACCGGCGGCCGAGAGGAGATCTTCGAGCTTCGCACGTTCTTTTCCCTCGAGCCTGATGCGGAGCGCGGCCAGGACGTCGGCGTGCTCGTCGGACAGGCCCGGCCCCCGATCGATCTCGGCCAGGACCTGCTCCGCCCGCTTGATGAGCTTGCGGTCGTCCCTCGCTCGCGCTCGCAGCTTCTCGAGCTCGTCTTCGGTCACGACCGACAAGCTACCAACCGCCGTCACCCTTCGAGAGCGCAGCGCTCCTGGCCCAGTGCGTCGATCATGCTGCGGACCTCGGGACCGGCCGCAAGTCCAAGGTA
>DASSMG010000155.1:0-12471 GCA_035688995.1 Actinomycetota bacterium | reverse complement strand
CGGCGCCGGGACGCTTGCCGAAGGCCACCTGGATCGCTTCCCTCTGGGACACCTGGGCCCCCTCGGGCAACTCCGTCGCCCCGCACTCGGCCAGGGCTCCCGAAGCCTCCTCCGGGGCGGTCGTCGTGGGGGCCGGGGCGGCGGTATCCGCCGGCGGCGGGGCCGGAGCCGGGGCGGGCGCAGGGTCTCCCGAGGCGCAGGCCACGGCGAAAAGCAAGGCCGCGGTCGTACAGATCAGTCTCGTCACGTGACGGGCCCCCCTCAGTTGGATCGGACGCCCCTAAGTTAGCCCGACCCGCCCCCGCGGGGCGGAAGAGAGTGGGAAAAGTCGGCGCCGAAGTCCCATCGGGCGTACCATCTAGGGCAGGAAATCACTACTAAGCAGTTCCCGGATACGACACGAACGAACGAGAGACCCTTGAACCTGTCCCTGTCGACTATCGGAAGACCCCTCGGTTTAACGCGCCCACCGCGCGTGAGGAGCCCGCTACCTCCGATCCGGCACAGATAGCCGTCTAGCTCGACCGTTCGGTCGCGTCGCGGGGTCGCGACGTGAGTCGTCGCGTCCCCTCCCGGGCTTGAAGAAAGGGAGCGAGCGATGCAGATCGTGATTGGTCTGATCCTCGGTCTTCTCGTGGGCGTCGGTGCCGGCTACCTCGTGCGCAAGGCGATGGCCGAGCGCGAGGTGACGTCGGCCGAGATGAGGGCCAAGACCCTCCTCCAGGAAGCCGAGCGAGAAGCCGAAGCCGCGCGCCGTGAAGCACTTGTTGCCGCCAAGGACGAGGCTCACCGGTTGCGCCAAGAGGGCGAGGCGGAGCTACGTCAGCGCCGCGCCGAGCTCGACAAGAAAGAGGAGCGCCTGTCTCAGCGCGAGACGGTGCTGGACCAGCGGGCCGACTCGCTGACCCGCAAGGAACAGGCCCTGGACCAGAAGGAGTCCCAGATCAGCCACGCCCGCCAAGAGGTGGACCGGCTGGCCGAACGGGCCCGGAGCGAGCTCGAGCGGGTCGCCGGCATGACGGCGGGGGACGCCAAGCAGACGCTGATCGAGGACATCCAGGACGAGGCCAAGCGCGACGCGATGGTGCTGGTACGCGACATCGAGGCTCAGGCCCGTGAGGAAGCCGATCGCAGGGGTCGGAAGATCATCTCGATCGCGATGCAGCGGATCGCCTCGGATCTCACGACCGAGTCGACGGTGACCACCGTCATGCTGCCCAACGAGGACATGAAGGGCCGGATCATCGGGCGGGAGGGCCGTAACATCCGGGCCTTCGAGGCCGCTACCGGCACGAACCTGATCATCGACGACACCCCCGAGGCGGTCGTCCTGAGTTGCTTCGACCCGATCCGCCGCGAGATGGCCCGCCTCACGCTCGAGAAGCTGATCGGCGACGGGCGCATCCAGCCTGTGCGGATCGAAGAGGTCCACGAGAAGTCGAAGGCCGAGATCGAGCGCGAGATCCGTGAGGGCGGCGAGTGGGCCGTGATGGAGACGGGGATCACCGACATGCACCCCGAGCTCGTGCGGGTCCTCGGCCGGCTCAAGTTCCGCACCTCCTACGGCCAGAACGTCTTGAAGCACGTGGTCGAAGCCAGTCACGTCGCCGGGATGATCGCGGCCGAGCTCGGCACCGACGTCCAGCTTGCGAAGCGCGGCGCACTCCTCCACGACATCGGCAAGGCGGTTACGCACGAGATCGAAGGCAGTCACGCCATCATCGGTGCCGAGATCGCGCGGCGGCTGAAGGAGTCGCCGGAGGTCTGCCACTGCATCGAGGGTCACCACCAGGAAGTCGAACCGCGCACGGTCGAGTCGATCATCACGATCGTGGCCGACGCGATCTCCGGTGCTCGTCCGGGGGCCCGTCGGGAGACGATCGAGAGTTACGTCAAGCGCTTGGCGCGTCTCGAAGAGATCGGCATGGAATTCGAAGGCGTCGACAAGGTCTACGCGATGCAGGCCGGACGCGAGGTACGCGTCATGGTCAAGCCGCAGGACGTCGACGATCTCCAGGCGGAGGTCATCGCTCGCGACATCGCCAAGAAGATCGAGGAAGAACTTCAGTACCCCGGTCAGATCCGCGTGACGGTGATCAGGGAGATCCGGAGCAGCGCCTATGCGAAGTAGAGCCGTTTCTTAAGCCGGGGGGTGACGATGCATATCGAAGTCGGTGAGCAGATCAACAGACCCGCTCACGACGTGTGGGATTACATCGCCACCAACCACGTTCAGAACCACCCCCGGTGGGATCCGGCGATCGTGAAGCTCGAGCAGAAGGACTCCGGTCCTCTCGGCGAAGGCTCGCGTCTCGAGATGGTGCGCAAGGACTCGGGCCCGGCGATGACTATGGACGTCCGGATGGTCGAGTGGGACGTCGACCGCAAGATGGCATTCGAGGCCGACGCGAAGCAGTTGAACATGACGGCGAACATGGCCCTGGAAGCGGTGAATCCCACGACCACGACCCTCAACGTGACTGTGGACGTAGAGGGCAAGGGCGTTCTGAAGGTGATGATGCCGGTGATGGGTGGCCGGATGAAGAAGCAGATCGCAGCGGGACTGGTGCGTATCAAACAAGCTCTGGAATCGAAGTAGCGGTTTTGGTTCCTGCGCCGGCCTTCGAGACGTCGCGCCTGCGCCTCAGAGAGATGACCACTGCGGATCTCGACGCGCTGCATCGCGTCCTCGGCGACCCCGAGACGATGAGTTTCTACGACCACCCGTTCTCGATCGACGAGACCCGCCGGTGGATCGAGTGGAGCCTCGACAACTACGAAAGACACGGTTTCGGGCTCTGGGCGATGACCCTCAAGGGATCGGGGGAGCTCATCGGGGACTGCGGTCTCACGGTCCAGCACGTGGACGGCGCCGATTTCGTCGAGGTCGGATGGCACACGCGCCGCGATCTATGGGGGCGGGGTTTCGCGAGCGAAGCTGCGGCGGCGTCGCGCGACCGGGGCTTCGACGACTTCGGTCTGGATGTCCTCGTGTCCTTGGTCGATACCGCGAACAGGGCGTCGTGTCGCGTCGCCGAGAAGATCGGCATGACTCTGTGGAAAGACACGGTGCGGGCCGACGGTGATGTCCGCCACGTTTACCGGATCCGCAAGGACGAGCGCTAGATCGTCCTCAATAGCGGGAGAGCGTCGGCTATCGACGCGAGCGCGTCGAGTTGCGTCCGGTCGTCCGGCCACGTCATGAGGATCTCGTTCATGCCCGCCGCCTTCAGATCAGCCACGTAGGACGAGAAAGTGTCGACGTCCGGGATCGGCTCGCGCGAACCGATGGGGGTGAGGAAGGACCGGACGATGCCGCGAGGGTTCCTCCCGTTCTCGGCGCACAGGTCATCGAGCATCCGGTTGCGGTTGCGAGCGACCTCGAGCTGCTCGTCGCGCTCCGGTGCCGCACGCCCGCCCCGGGTGCTCGAGCTGGGAACCGCCACGGAACTCCACGAATCCGCGAAGCGCGCCACCACGGCAAGGGCTTTCGGCCCGTGTGCCGCGATCGTCAGCGGGGGCCGGAGGGGCCGGCCCGGCTCCGGAAACAGCTCCGCGTCGGCAACGGGGTAGAGCTCGCCCTCGTAGTCGACCCTTTCGCCGTCCAGGAGACGAGAAACGACCTCGACGTACTCGCCGAAGCGCGGGGCGCGCTCGCTCGGCGACCATTCGGGAACCCCGGTGGCCGCGTGGTCGCGCGGTGCGCCGGCCGCGCCGATACCCAGCTCGAGACGCCCTCCGGAGATCTGGTGAGCGGTCATCGCATGCGCCGCGAGCATCGTCGGATTCCGTAGCGTCATCGACGCCACGAGCGGACCGATCCGCAGCGTCGAGGTCTCCTCGAACAACGCCCCCAGCGTTACCCAGCATTCGAACCACGGCTTGTCGCGGTCCGGTTCGGCCCGCGACGGCCACGACAGATGGTCGTAGATCCACGCGTTGTCGAAGCCCCATGCCTCGATCTGCCGGAAGTCGGCAACGAGCTCGTCCCACGGTCGGTTCTGGATACGAACGACGCCGAAGCGCAACGGAGGCATCGCCGGATTATGGCCTGTGACCGGACCTCGGGCGGCGTCGCGGGCTCGGGGCAACTATCCTGACGGCCGCATGAACGAGAGCTCCGGCCCGCCGAGCGCCGACAAGACCTACTTCATCACCACCTACGGGTGCCAGATGAACGAGCACGACTCGGAGAGGCTCGCGGGTCTGCTCGAAGCCGAGGGGTATTCGAAGGCAGCCGCGCCCGAGAACGCGAGCGTCGTGTTGTTCAACACCTGCTGTATCCGGGAGAAAGCGGATCAGCGGCTCTACGGCAACCTCGGACACCTGAAGCCCGTGAAGGATGCCAATCCCGGCATGAAGATCGTGGTCGGGGGCTGTCTCGCCCAGAAGGATCGTGAAGCGATCCAAGCCCGGGCTCCCTACGTCGATGTGGTTCTCGGCACTCACAACCTCGGCTCGTTGCCTCGACTTCTTCGCGAGGCCGACGAGGGGCCGGCGTTCGAGATCGTGGAACAGACCGAGACCTTCCCCTCCGCCCTTCCCGCCCGCCGCAACTCGCCGTGGCACGCATGGGTCTCGATCTCGATCGGCTGCAACAACTCGTGCACGTTCTGCATCGTCCCCGCGGTGCGAGGCCGTGAGATCTCGCGTCGGATGGGAGACATCGTTCGTGAGGTCGAGGAGCTGGTCGACGACGGCGTGGTCGAGGTCACGTTGCTCGGCCAGAACGTGAACTCGTACGGCCGCGATCTCGACGGAACCCCGTTGTTCTCGAAGCTGCTCTACGAGCTCGATCAGATCGAACAGTTGCGGCGCGTTCGCTTCACCTCGCCGCACCCGAAAGACTTCCGCGACGACACGATCCGTGCGATGGCCGAGTGCCGCACCGTGTGCGAGCACATCCACCTTCCGGTACAGGCGGGTTCCGATCGCGTGTTGAGGCGCATGAAGCGCGCCTACAACCGCGCTCGCTACATGGAGAAGCTCGCCAAGGTCCGCGACGCGATCCCCAACGTCGCCGTGACGACGGACATCATCGTGGGATTCCCGGGCGAGACCGACGACGATTTCTTCGACACGCTGTCGCTCGTCGAGGAAGCTCGCTACGACGGCGCGTTCACCTTCCAGTACTCGTCGCGGCCGATGACCGAGGCCGCCGACATGGACGGGCACCTTCCGAAAGCGATCGTGCAGGATCGTTTCGATCGTCTCGTTTCGACGCAGGAGCGGATCTCGTACGAGCGCAACGTCGAGGTCGTCGGTGCCGTCGAAGAGGTCCTAGTCGAGGGTCCGTCCAAGAAGGACCGCGCGCGGGCTACCGGGCGGACCAGGAGCAACAAACTCGTTCACTTCGACGACGCAACGGCAGAGCCCGGTTCCTTCTGCACCGTCGCGATCACCGATGCTCATCCGCATCATCTCGAAGGCACGAAGATCGGTCTTGGTGACCCTCGTCGGCGATCGATGTCGCTGCCGTTGGCCGATAGCGCCGCGGGGTGTGGCTCCTGCCCCTAGTTGCCGGAGCGGTCGTTCCTCACGCTCCCTTGTTGCTCGGGGAGCTCGACACCGCCGAGATAGGGGCCGAAGCAACGGAGCTCCGTGCGGCCGTGGCCGGGCTCGATCTTCATGGAGCGGACGCGGTCGTCGTGGCCACTCCGCATTCCAGGGCTCCCGGCGTCTACGCCTCGGTTGCGGGTGATCTCGGCGACTTCGGCATCCCCGCCATCTCCGGAAGTTTCGCGACGGCCCCGGACGTCATCGCGTGCCTCGAGACCGCCGGACTCGACCGGATCGAAGGTGACGTGGACCACGGGGTGCTCGTTCCCGCGTTGATCGGGGATTGGTCGGTGCCGATCGTCGGTGTCGGCGTGGGCGAAACTCCGTCGAGCGTGTCCGATCGCGTGGCTGCCGCGCTTCGAGACTGTGCGGATGGTTTTCGACTCGCGGTCGTCGCGAGCGCGCACGGTTCGGCCGCGCTGTCCGATCGTGCTCCGCTCACGTTTCGTCCCGAGGCTCGCCGCGTCGAGGCTCGTTTCCTCGCCGCACTCCAGGACGACGTCGGCGCGGCCGCCGAAATGGCGAGCGAGCTGAGCCGCGTCGGAGGGTCGTGCGGGGGCCAGGTGTTCCGCGTCCTCGGTGACCTCTTCGAGGGCCGGGCAGCGCGCGTGACTGCTTATCGCGCGCCGGTGGGAGTCGGCTATCTGGTCGCGGAGGTCGTGTGACGCAACGTGTGGTTGCGATCGTGGGAGCGACCGCGGTCGGCAAGACCGAGCTGTCGATCGAAGCGGCGCAACGACTCGGTGCCGAGATTGTCTCGGTTGACTCGATGCAGATCTATCGCGGGATGGACGTAGGGACGGCGAAACCGGATGCCGCTGTGCTCGGAGCGGTCCCACATCACCTCGTCGACGTCTTCGACCCGTCGCACGACGTCACGGTCGCCGAGTTCAGGGATCTGGCGCGGGACGCGATCGACGATATCGGCGAGCGAACCGTTCCCTTGCTCGTCGGCGGTTCGGGGCTCTACTTCCGCGCCGTCGTCGACCGCCTCTCGATACCTCCGAGTTCGGTACAGGTTAGAGGTCGGCTGGAGAGCGAGGTGGACACCCTCGGGACCGAGTCGCTACACGCGCGGCTCGTCGAACTCGATCCCGATGCCGCGGCGAAGATCGAGCCCGGCAACGCACGACGCATCGTGCGTGCACTCGAGGTGATCGAGATCACGGGCCGGCGCTTCTCGGACAACGACGGATGGGATCGTTACGAGAGCGTCTACGACCTCGTCCTCGTGGGACTAACGAGGCCGCGGGACGATCTCTACGCGCGGATCGAAGCTCGCGTCGACTCGATGTTGGCCGGTGGGTTGGTCGAAGAGACGCGGCGGGTCGCCGCCGCCGGGATGGGTCGGACGGCGCGGCAGGCCCTCGGTTATCGCCAGATCCTCGATCTCGAGGAGGCGGAGCCGGCCGCGATCAGGGATGCGATCGTGAGGGCGACGAAGCGATTCGCCCGAAGACAGGAATCGTGGTTCCGGAGCGACCCGCGGGTCGCATGGTTCGACATCTCCGAACCGGGGGGCGCCGAGGCGGCGATCGCCCATCTCGAGGCGGGCGGCAGGTAACTTAGTCACATGCGTTTCTCGAAATATCAGGGCGTCGGCAACGATTTCGTGATGCTTGCCGACCCCGAAGACGATCTCGTGCTGTCGGCGGACGCGGTCCGGCGGCTCTGCGACCGGCGCTTCGGCATCGGCGCCGACGGCGTGATCCGGGTCGCCCCGGGGCCGGATGGGGCGGACCTGTTCATGGACTACGTGAATTCGGACGGGTCGATCGGTGAGATGTGCGGGAACGGGATCCGGTGCCTCGCCGTGTTCGCGCGGGAGGAGGGCATGACCGAGCTCGACGAGCTCGACGTCGCGACCAGGGCCGGCCTCAAACACGTGGTCGTCCGGCCCGATCGCACCGTGCGGGTGGACATGGGTGCACCGGTGTTCCGGCCCGCCGACGTCCCGGTGACCTGGGACGGCGACGAGGCCCTTCACGCGAAGATCGAGCTCCCCGAAGGTGTCCTCGAGGCCGCCTGTCTCTCGATGGGGAACCCACATGCGGTCCTTTTCGTCGACGACCCCGCGAACGCACCCGTGACCACATTGGGTCCCGTGATCGAACGACACGAGATGTTCCCGCACGGCGCCAACGTGGAGTTCGCCCGGATCGACGGCCCCACGCGCGTGACGATGCGCGTTTGGGAAAGGGGTTCGGGCGAGACCATGGCGTGTGGCACCGGCGCGTGCGCGGTTGCCGTCGCGGCTCGGTTACTTCACGGGGGGGCCGAACATCAGACGATCGTCCTGCCGGGCGGCGAGCTCGAGGTCGAGTGGAACGGCACGCTCGACGTCGAGTCACCGGTGTTCATGACGGGGCCCGCCGTCAAGTCCTTCGAGGGCGACGTTTCGCTGGACGATCTCGATTGAGGACCGCACGAAGGATCGAGAAGCTTCCGCCGTATCTGTTCGCCGAGATCGATCGCAAGGTCGATGAAGCGAAGAAGCGTGGCGCCGACATCATCTCTTTCGGGGTCGGCGACCCCGACCTCCCGACGCCGGCTCACATCATCGACGCGTTGGCCGACGCGGCGCGCGACCCATCTACGCATCGCTACCCGTCGTACACGGGGATGCCCGAGTTCCGTAGCTCGATCGCGCAGTGGTACTCGAAGCGCTTCGGGGTCGATCTCGATCCCGGCGACGACGTCCAGCCACTCGTTGGGTCCAAGGAGGGCATCTTTCATCTGCCCGTCGCATTCATCGACCCCGGTGACGTGGCCCTGATACCGGACCCCGGCTATCCGGTTTACGAGACGGGCACGATCCTCGCTCACGGTGAGCCCGTGCTCCTTCCGATGCGCGTCGAAGACGGCTTCGTCCCCGATCTCGATGCGATCCCCGGCGACGTCGTCGAGCGCGCCAAGGTTCTGTGGCTCAATTACCCATCGAACCCCACGGCAGCGACGGTCGATCTCGCGTTCTTCCAGCGAGCGGTCGACTTCTGCAGGGCTAACGACCTTCTCCTTGCGCACGACGCGGCCTACACCGAGATCACTTTCGACGGATACGTGGCGCCGAGTGCACTCCAGGCCGACGGGGCAATGGAATGCGTGGTCGAGTTCCATTCACTCTCGAAGACCTACAACATGACGGGATGGCGGATCGGTTGGGTGGCCGGAGCGCCAACCGCGATCGAGGCAATCAAGCGCCTCAAGACCAACATCGACTCGGGCGTGTTCAACGCGGTTCAACGCGCCGGGATCGCGGCATTGGAAGGGCCGCAGGAGCCTCTGCGCGACGCGATCGACCGTTATCGCCACCGTCGCGACCTCCTGTGCGACGCATTGAAGTCGATGGGCGTCGACGTGGAACCCCCGAAAGGATCGATCTACGTCTGGGTCCCGGTGCCGGACGGCCATAGCTCTGAATCGTTCACCACGTTCCTGCTCGACGAGGCGGACATCGTGGTGGCACCCGGCAACGGCTACGGCCCCCACGGTGAGGGCTTCGTGAGGTTCTCTCTGACGCTGGCCGACGACCGCCTCGAAGAGGGCGTCGAACGACTGCGAAGGATCGCGTTCGCCGGGTGACGAAGACGTACGCAACGCGGCCGGAACGGGAACGCGCGGTACTGGTCGGAGCCGTTCTCGGGTCCGCGGATCCCGACGAAGCTTCGTGGTCGCTCGAAGAGCTCGAAGCGCTCGCGGACACGGCGGGGGCCGACGCGGTCGAACGCTTCCTGCAGCGCCGCGACCACCCCGACGCCGCCACTTACCTCGGCAAGGGGAAGGTCCGCGAGATCGTGGACGCCGCGGTTGCGATGGACGCCGACATGCTCATCTTCGACGACGAGCTCACTCCGGCGCAGGGCCGCAACCTCGAAGACATCGCGGGGGTCAACCCGCTCGCCGAGCGCGGTCTGAAGATCATCGATCGCACCGCCTTGATCCTGGACATCTTTGCCCAACACGCCCGCTCCGCCGAGGGGAAGCTGCAGGTCGAGCTGGCGCAACTGAACTACCGGCTCCCGCGTCTTCGTGGGTGGGGCGACGTGTTGTCACGGCTCGGAGGCGGCATCGGAACGAGGGGGCCGGGGGAAACCGCGCTCGAGGCCGAGCGCCGCGCCATCCTGCGTCGGATCCAGCGGGTCAAGAAGGATCTGCAGGACCTGGAACGCACTCGAGAGGTCAAACGGAAGAGACGTGCGCGGACCGCCGCCCCCGTTGTCACGCTGGTCGGGTACACGAATGCGGGGAAGTCGACCTTGCTGCGATCTCTGACCGATGCCGGCGTGCTCGTCGAGGATCAGTTGTTCTCGACGCTCGATCCGACGACGCGCCGGCTCGAGTTGCCCAAGGGTGAAGACGTCTTGTTGACCGACACCGTCGGGTTCGTTCGGAAGCTTCCGCACGAGTTGGTCGAGGCGTTCCGATCGACGCTCGAGGAAGTGCGCGAGGCGAATCTGCTCCTCCACGTCGTGGACGCGAGCCGGGATCCCGAGCGACAGATCGCCGCCGTCGAAGGAGTGCTGCGGGAGATCGGTGTGACCGGCACCCAAACGCTGCTCGTCATGAACAAGGTCGACCTGCTCGACGAGGTCGAACTCGACAAGATCAAGGGGCGGCACCCGGACGCCGCGTTCGTCTCCGCCGCCACCGGCGTGGGCCTCGGTGGACTGCTCGACGCGATCGGAGAGCAGCTCGCCCGGCTGAAGGTGGAGATAGTCGTGGAGATCCCGTTCACGCGTGGGGATCTGGTGGCGCACGTGCACGAGGTGGGCGAGGTCGTCGAGGAGGGCTACACGAGCGCGGGCACACGCCTCGTTGCGCGGGTCGGACGGAACGCGGTGGGCGAGCTCGCGGACTTCCTCGTCGATGGTGAGGGATCCGGCAAAGGACCTTGAGCCCGGGCCCGAGGGGTTCTAGCGTTCGTTCCTGACGTGACGATCAGGAGCGGCCCGGGTGTCGGCTACCGGACTCCGGTCCGGCCCCCGGTCCGTCACAGTGGTGTTTTACGGTCCGAATGGCCGCAAGGAGAGGAACTCATGACCGAGATCTCAGAAGACGTCAAAGCCAAGAGCGCGGCCCTGATCAGGCGCTTGGACAGCGATGCGGAGTTCGCGCAGCGGTTCACCGAGGACTCGCTCGGGACGGTCAAGGCCGAAGGCATCCCCGACGACGCCCTCCCGTACCTCGCCGGCGAGTTGGACAAGCATTTCGCCGACGCCGACATGGAGGGTCATCGCTGGGTCACGCGTGGTGGCCGGCGCGTGTGGGTCTGGACGGATTGGACGTCCGGCTTCTAAGAACCGGACGTCCTCCGCCTCTTCAGTCCTTGTGCTTCACGGCCGCCGACTTGGCGGCCCCGCACACCTGGTGCTCGTCGTTGATGAGGCGCGTCTCGGAGAGTTTCGCCCGATAGGTTCCCGTGCCGTCCCCGAGTTTGATGCGGTAGTAACCGTCCACCGCGCGCGTCACGGTGATCAAGCTCCACACCCGGCCGTACCGCTGCTGGATCTTGACCGGTACACCGTCGGCACAGCGCGTGAATCCGTCGGGGACCGTGACGTAGCCGGATGCGAACAGATGCCCATCGAGGTCCATCGATACGGTCCGATCGTGCGTTTCGTCTGCGGTCGCGGTCGGGAGCGGAGTCGGAGTCGGGCCCGGTTGAGCCGATGTGCATCCCGGTACACGGAAGGACATGATGCGCGTGCGCCATCCCGCGAAGCTCGTGTTCCGTAGGTACTCGTTCGTGTACCAGAAGGTGCAGTCGTCGGTCGGGTCGACCATCATCGAGGTGTAATCGCCCCAGCGGTCGTACCCGGATTGCGACCCCGAGCCCGAGAAACCGACCACCTCGGGGCCCATCGTCCCGGCCGGGTCGGACGGCTTGTGCACGGCCCACCCGATCGACGGGAAGGTGGTCTTGCTCGAGATGCTGTAGCCGAGTGCGATGTCTCCCGCACCGTCTATCGAGATGCTCGACATCCATCGATGATCTGCATCGGGCGCTTGTGTCCCGGATTGGAAGATCTGCGGGTTGTTTCCCGGCGACCGGATCTCGTACCAGCGCGGTGCGACGTGGTTCTGGCCCGCGTTCTCCGACAGGGTGAACAGCAGCGATTCGTGGTCGCCGAAGTTCCGATAGGTGAACGGATACAGCAGCCGTCCGTATCCGGAAGGGTCGAGCTTCGTGGACGTCCCCGGTTGCGTCACGCAGGGGAACCCGTTGCACAACACGGTTTTGATCGGATCGGTGGGCATGACAGCGGGTCCGGTGATCTGCGAAGACCCCGGATTCGTCCAGTTGGCATGGAACTGGAACATCACGATCTGATCTTCGGGATCGCCCACATCGTCGTCCTGATGGATCACGAGGTAGTTGGGCGAGCCGGCCGGAGGGGGAGTGCTCCCGACCACGTCGGACGGAAGCGCGCCGAAGAAGTCCGGGTTCTGGAACTTGATCATCTCTCCCTGCGAACCGTTCAGCATGCTTTGCCGATCGAACGCGACGACCCCTTGTCCGGCGAACCCGTCACCGCGGAACAGATGCACGGTGGCGTAGTAGCCGTCGGGCCACACACCGAAGTGTGGATAGTCGGGGAAGTTCCTCTTGCTCATCAGGAACGTGTAGCGGTAGTACTCGCCGGTTGCGTCCTCGCCCGTTGAGATAGCGATGCATTCGTAGAACGGGCCGCGGTTCTCGGTGCGGTAGTTCGGGAGAGCGAACTGCGTGATGACCCACCGATGCGCCAGGCTGTCGTACTGAACGATGGGGTCCCCGTCGTTCTGGTACTCGCACGGTCCGCCGAATCCCCGCCACAGCGAGTTGAGGTCGGCCGGCCCGTACTCCAACTCCCCGCTCTTCGAGAAGACGGCCCACCCGACGTTCACCGCCTGCACGTACTGGTTCATGCC
>DASSMG010000154.1:0-3300 GCA_035688995.1 Actinomycetota bacterium | reverse complement strand
GACCTATCCGTTCCGTTTCTGGACCCCTGTTACCGATCTGTGGGCGTTGCAGGTGGCGATCTACACGATCGGCTCTTTGAGACCTCGAAGTAGGGATGCGTGGTTCGTTGCGGTTGTGGGGGCGATCGCGATCGTGTCGATCCCACCGCCTCCAGTCACTCTTGCCGTGGTCGGATTCCTCCTTACGGTGATGATCACGTTCGGGGGAGCCGCCTATGTAGGCGTGGTCGTCGGAGAGCTACGGAGGATCAACCTGGAGCTCGATCGGCACCTGAATTCACTGGAAGAAGAGCGTCGCATCGAGGTCGCTCTCGAGATGCGGAACGAGCAACTCACGGTGGCCCGGGAGATGCACGATCTCGTGGCCCACTCGTTGACCTTGATGGTGATCCAGGCAGGAGCGGCTCGGACGGTCGCGGGGACCGATTTTTCCGCGGCGCGCGAGGCGATCGAGAGACTCATCGAGGCAGGAGACCGCTCGACCCAGGAATTGAACGAGCTCTTGCGGGTGCTTGGAACCGGCGAAGAGCCGGGGGGCGAACTCATCCAGGACCTGGACGCGCTGGTGGAGCAGGCTCGAGACGCGGGTCTTCGCGTCGAACTCGAACAAACCGGCAGAGATCTATTACCGAAGGGGACAAGTCTCGAGCTGTCGACCTACAGGATCGTGCAGGAGTCTCTTACGAATGCGAGGAAGCACGCACCGGGATCACGGGTCCGCGTGCGGATGCATGTGGATCCCACCGAGATCGGAGTGCGTGTCGAGAACGACGGCGGGAACACACACGGAAGGGATGCCGATGAGTTCGTCGGTGGGCATGGGCTTGTTGGTATGCGAGAACGCGTCGCGATGTTCGGAGGCACGCTCGAGGCGGGCCCGGGTCCAGCGGGCGGGTTTACCGTCGAAGCCGTCATCCCTCGATCGAAGGTTGTCCAATGACTCGCGTTGCGCTCGTCGATGACGAAGCCCTAGTACGAACCGGGTTCAGGATGATCCTCGATGCTCAGCCAGACATAGACGTAGTCGCTGAGGCTGCGGATGGAGACGAAGTCGTAGCGCTCGTCCGAGAGCATCACCCGGATCTGATCCTCATGGACATCCGGATGAAGCGCATGAACGGGGTCGAGGCGACGAGAGCCGTGCTCGGGGAGCCGGATCCTCCGCGTGTTGTCGTTCTGACCACCTTCGATCATGACGAGTACATCTACGACGCACTCCGCGCCGGTGCCAGTGGGTTCCTGTTGAAGGAAGTTCCGCCGGAAGAGCTTGCAGAGTCGGTTCGGTTGGTGGCGGCCGGTGAGGCAGTGCTTCAACCGTCGGTTACTCGTAAGGTAGTCGAGGCGTTCGCGGCAGGACGCGCAGAGATACCACTGCCGCGTGACCGGGAGCTCGAATCGCTAACCGACCGAGAGCTCGACGTCTTCAAGCTGATGGCCCAGGCGCTCTCGAATGCCGAGATCGCCACTTCTCTACACATAAGCGAAGCAACCGCGAAGACCCATGTTGCCCACATCCTCATGAAGCTCGGGTTGCGCGACCGTGCACAAGCGGTCGTTCGAGCTTATGAATCGGGAATCGTCCGCCCCGGCGGTTAGATATAGACCTAATTTCGTTAGGTCTATTGAAGTTTGAGGAGTAGAATCAAACAGAAAGTTGATTCGCCAACGGGCGCTTGCTCGATGGCCACCTCGGCCGATTCCGTTGACGTGAAGGGCATCGTCACATGGATATCAGCCTTATCCCTGATGAGGTCAAGAGCCTCGTTACCGTTCTAAAGGGTCAGATCTTCCTTCTCGGCAAGGACTGGGACAACCTTCTCGAACCCGAGAAGAAAGAGTTGTCCGAATCGGCAGTGAAAACCGTGTCCGAGCTGAACGACATGGTCCGCGGAACCCCCGAACCTCCTGTTCTCAGGAGTCTTCGGTGAGCGCATCCGAGAAGATCACGGCGGAAGAACTGCTCGACACGATGGCCGAGGCCGACGTGCTGGAGACGTTCATCCAACTCCCGAAGGCGGATCAAGAGAAGTTCTCCGACTGGATCGGGCGGGCCCGGAACAACGAATCACATTGGCGACGCATCAACGTCCTGGTGATGGCCTTGAAGACCGGTCCTTTCCAGCCGAGCGCGCCGTCGAATCCGGGTGAGATCTCCAGGTGAACCCGAACGTTTCACGACACACGTCGGAATCACCTGCGCGGGAGCTCGCTTCGCCGCGCGGGTCACGCACGCTCGGACTTCTCGGGATCACGGACGACGATCTGGTCCTGGCGCAGGGGGACGAGCTCCTGCTGGAGACCTTGCGAAGCACACACGATCTGCTCCACGCCCTACAGAACGCTCGAGTCCTGGACGTCTTCTTGCAACTCCCTGATATCGACCGCACGAGCTTCCTGCGCTGGATCGCCTCGTCAAATGACTTGGATGTTCGTCGCAGTAGAACGAGATCGTTCGTAACCGCCCTGACCAGCTCACCACTCACGGAACAGCCCGCGGCGGACAAGATGATCGACCTGACCGGGTCCCCGCAGAACGTGCAGCTCGTGGACCCACCCCGGATCGGCGAGGAGAGAGACCGGATCGCCGATGTGCGCGACATCACGGCCGAGGGCCGCGATGAGGCGGCCCGGATCCGGGACGAGCGTGCGCGGACACGCGACCATCGCGCCAACGTTCGTGAGCGGACGTCGGGTGTGATCGACACGGGAGCGGCTGGAGACCGAGCCGGCGCGTCGCGCGATCGCAGCGGGAGCCTCCGCGATCGGAATCAAGCATCTGAGGATCGGTTCGCTTCGGCCGTCGATCGCCGGATATCGGCTCGAGAGCGGGCGCTCTCGTCCATCGACGACCTCACGGGGGCTTTTCGCCGAGACGCGGGCAGGTTGGCGCTGGATCGCGAGCTGGCCATGGCGAAGAGAACCGGCCGCACGATGGTCGTTGCGTTCGTTGACGTGGACGGCCTGAAGGAGACGAACGACTCAAGCGGTCATGCGCTCGGCGACGTACGCCTTCGGGAGACGGTGCGCACGATCCGAAGACATCTTCGTTCCTACGATCTGATCGTGCGCTACGGAGGGGACGAGTTCGTATGTGCCCTTGCCGAACTAGACCCGGCGACGGCCGCCGAACGATTCATCGTGGTCAACTCCGACTTGGTTCGTGATGGCCACGGCTCGATCACCGTGGGCTTGGCGGAGATGCGACCAGATGACTCCCTCGATGCCTTGATCGAACGAGCGGACAAGTCCCTCTACAGCAATCGGGGCTGAAGCCGCCCGACTCGGTCCGTCTCTCGGAGG
>DASSMG010000153.1:0-2683 GCA_035688995.1 Actinomycetota bacterium | reverse complement strand
CCCCGGCGGTTGCGCGAACCCGTGAGTGGGACCTAGCGCCGGTCCTCACGATCGCGGCCCTCGGCGAGCTCGCCGAGGACGTCGCGATCGATCTGGTCGCCGGAGATGGCGGCGATCTTGCACGGCGTTACCGCCCGCAGCGTTGCGGTGCGCGTGCCGCCTTCGAGCAGAGCGCGCTCGCCGACTACCGCGCCGGGACCCATCTCGGCCAGCGACTCGCCGTTGACTTCGACGACGACGACGCCGTCCAAGAGGAGCAATAGTTCGGCCCCCGGTTGACCCTGCTCGACGACGGTCGCGCCGCTCTTGAACCTCCGGATGTCGGGCTCGGAGTCACCCCGCATGATCTTGTGCGAGAGCTCGCGCTCCAGAGCCGTCTCGACCTCGGTCACGAGCGCCGGCGAATCCTGGTCGCCCCACGGGGTGTGTTCCCCGAACGCCTCCCGGTACCAGGTCTTGAAATCGATCAGGCCCGTCTTCTCGACGAGTTTCTGCGATCGGTCGTAGATCCAGTGACGCGGGAAGGGGCTCGCACCGAGGAGATCGTGCCGGCTCGAACCGTCGGCGGTGATCGTCAAACCGAGCGTCGTCCACGCCAGCGGCGCGGCAACCTGCACGAACGGTTTCCGATTGACGCGGCGCGGTGCCGGCATGCCCGTGCGCCCTCCCGCGGTTTGGACGAACCGAACCGAGGTGCCGGTGATCTCCGGCTCCTTCTGGATGTCCGGCAGAGGTATCGCCTGGAAAACCGCCTCGCGCGATCCGAGCCGCACCTTCGAGACCCCGATGTGCCCGCTTCCGCTGTACCCGGCGTCGACTACGCGGCCGTCCTCCACCTCGATCCACGCTCTCAATTCGTTCGCGAAACGGAACCGATCCGCCCGGCGCAATTCGTCGAGGTCTTCGATCTCGTCCGGCAACGGATCGTCGTAGTGGGTGAGCCCAATCTCGAACGGCAGCTTCGTCATCCCGGCGATGGCCTCGGATGGGATCCAGGAGACCGACGTGACACTCGATTCGATGCGCATCTTGCTCCCCGCCTAGTCGTTTCCGAAGAGGCTAATGGCTCGGTGCCCGTAGCCTGGACGGGTGAGCGCCGGAAGCACCAGACCGCCCGCCCTCCGGCGGCGTGCACGCGTCGTGTTGCAGACGCTCGTACCGGAGCAAGCCCATCCGGTGCTGACCAAAGGGATCGAAGGCGTGCGCTTCGACGATTTCTATGCAGACTTCGCCGCGAACGCTTCGGGCAAGCTGTTGTTGTCGTTCCGCGCGTCGTTGTTCCTCGCGATCTGGGTCGCGCCTCTTCTGGTCGGACGTATCCCACCGATCACGCGACATCGTGCCGACGTCCGCCGGCGCATCCTGGATCGCTTCTTCGCGTCCAGGATCGCGTTGTTCCGGCAGATCGCCCTCACGATGAAGTTCGTCGTGTCCCTCTGTTACGGGGCCGACGACGACGTCCGCAGAGCGGTGGGGTTGCCCGCCCATTACCTCGAGATCGACGCAACGCCGTGATCGTCGACGGGAAGCTCGAAGCTCGTGCCGTCGAGGAGACCTTCGACTACGTGATCGTCGGGTCCGGCGCGGCCGGAGCGACCGCCGCCCGGGTCCTTGCGGATACCGGTGCGTCGATCGGCGTGGTCGAGGAAGGTCCTGCGTACGATCCCGCACTCTTCGGCGACCGCATGTACCCGGCGCTCCGCGACATGTTCCGCGACATGGGAACGCAGATCGCGCGCGGTCGCACCTTCATCCCGGTATTGCAGGGTCGCGGTCTCGGCGGCAGCACCGTGGTGAACTCGGCGATCGTGTGGCGCATCCCCGACGACGTCTGGGAGCCCTGGGATCGGGTGTTCGGGCTCGGCGACACCCTTCCCCTGGGGGAACTTCACGAGCAGTGGGACCAGATCGAATCGGAGATCGCCGTTGCGCGCACGCCGCCCGAGGTGTGGGGCCGCAACAACTCGGTCGTCGACGACGCGGTTGCCGGACTGGGGTTGAGCGGGGCTGCGACCCGGCGCAACGTCCACAACTGTCGCGGTAGCTCGCGCTGTCAGCTCGGTTGTCCCTACAACGCGAAGCAGAGCATGCTGATCACGTACCTGCCGTATGCGGAGGAACGCGGGGCCACCGTGTTCGTGAACGCACCGGTCCGTCGCGTTGTGCGGCGCGGCGATCGCGCGGTCGGTGTGACGGGTCACTTTCATTCGACGGATCGCAAGAAGCGCGGCCCCCGTTTCGAACTACGTGCCCGGAAGGCGGTCATCGTCGCGTGCTCGGCGATCCAGACACCGGGGCTCCTGCACCGAAGCGGCGTGCGATCGCGCCATCTCGGCGCGCACTTCCAGGCCCATCCCGGCGTTCCCGTGGTCGGGGTCTTCGACGACAAGATCGACGTGTGGACGGGCGCAACACAGGGCTACGACGTCGACGAACACCGGAGGGACTGGCGTTTCAAGATCGAGTCGCTGTCGCTGCCGCCGGAGATGATCTTCGCGCGGCTGCCGGGGGTCGGCACTTCCTGGCTCGACAACATCGCGGCGTCGGGCCACATGACGTCGTGGGCGGTCCAGATGCGCGCCACCGCAGAAGGCTCGATCCACGACCACTTCTTCGGCACCGACATCCGCTTCTCGTTGAACGAGCTGGACATGACGAACATCCGCCGGGGCATCCGCTTCAG
>DASSMG010000152.1:0-20421 GCA_035688995.1 Actinomycetota bacterium | reverse complement strand
AACCGGGTCCTTGAGCCGATCCCATCGCGATACCTGCACGACCAGTCGCGCCTCCGGTGGCGGTGGTGGACCTCCCTCGTACATCTCCGCACGGCGTTCGATCCGTCCTTCGGTCTGGTCCCACCGCAAGAACACGGGGTTGCCGGCTTTGCCCTGGACGAGGCCGGCTGCAACGACGATCGCCTCGACCGCGTCGTCCTCCATGTCTTGATTCTTGGGAGAGAAGGCATCGATCGACGGCGGGATCACCGTGACGCGCGATCGATCGAGCCGCTCCCACGCGTAGGCACTGCGGGAGAAAACGTAGCGATCGGCAGGAGTGACGTAGGGCAACAGGAAGTTCCACGCGGCACGCGCTACGTCGTTGGGTGTGTCGAGACCGACGTGACATCGCCACACGACTGCGGCGGCGCGTTCCCGCAGGCGTTCGGTGAGCCCGGCCGGTTGCGGATCGTGGACGATCACCACGTCACGGGGGCCGATGAGTTCCAGTAGCTCCTCGGCGTCGGCGTCGAGGGTTTCTTCGTAGACCTGGTGTTCGTGGTCCCCCAGAGAGCCTGCGTCACCGGGAGCGCCATGAAGGTGGTTGTGGATCCTTTTCGTGACCTTGAAGAATTCCGGCGCGCCCTCGATGACGGCCCACCTCGCATCCACGCCGGCACCGCGCGCGTAAGCGAGTAGGGACTGGAGCATCTCGGCGACGCCCCCGCCGCGCGCCGTGGAGTTCACGTTCCACACGACGCGTCCGTCGAAGAGATCGAGCGCGCGCACGGTCGCGTCGACGAGTTCCTCGTACTTCTCCGGCGCCAAGACGCTTTCGAAGCGACCGACGTCGAACGAAGCCACATCTACTTGTTGAACGCGTGCCACACGGCTTTCTATCGTGCCCGGGCCCTTCTGGGAAGATGACCGCATGGCTCGACTGTTCGGAACCGATGGGATCAGGGGTGTGGCGAACCGGGATCTCACTCCCGATCTCGCGCTGGCCGTGGGCCGAGCGGCGGGGTCCATCCTTCAGGAAGGAAGGGCTCGTCCCGCGGTCGTCGTGGTCGGACGGGACACGCGTCTCTCGGGCCCGATGCTCGAGTCCGCCCTCGTCGCCGGCCTCTGCTCCGCGGGCACCGACGTCTTGCGGGGAGGGATCCTTCCGACCGCGGCCGTTGCCTACCTCACCGTGGAGGAGCGCTGTGCGGGAGGAGCCGTCATCTCGGCGTCACACAATCCCGTGGCCGACAACGGGATCAAATTCTTCTCGGCCGACGGTCGCAAAGCGGGCCGCGAGACCGAGGCCGCCATCGAAGCTCGGGCCACGATCTCGGTCGACGAGCTTCCGATGTCCGAGGGGATCGGGTCGGTCGAGGATTTCCACGGTGGAGCCGACCGTTACGTCGACCATCTGCTCGCGGCGCTCGAGACGCCCCTCCGGGGACTCCGCGTCGTTCTCGATTGCGCTTTCGGCGCGGCCTTCAATGTCGGTCCCCGGGCCTTCCGCGAGGCGGGGGCCGAGATGACGGCGATCCACGCGGAACCGGACGGGTCGAGGATCAACGTCGACTGCGGAGCAACGTCGCTGGGAAAGCTCGCTCGAGCCGTCGTCGAAGAGGGGGCGGATGTCGGGTTCGCCTTCGACGGTGATGCCGACCGCGTGCTGGCCGTCGACGAGCGCGGTGAAGAAGTGGACGGCGACCGATTGATCGGCATGACGGCGCGCCATCTAAGGTCGCTCGACGCGTTGCACGGCGACGTCGTCGTCACGACCGTGATGTCGAATCTCGGTTTCCGGCGTGCCCTAGAGGAGAGCGGTATCGAGGTCGTGGCCGCTCCGGTGGGGGACAGATTCGTTGCGGAGGCGATGGCAGAGGTGGGGGCGAGCCTGGGAGGTGAGCAGTCGGGTCACGTCATATTCGCCGAGCACGCGACGACCGGTGACGGGATCCTCACCGCTCTGCAGATCGCTGCCATCCTCGAGGAGGCCGACGAGCCTCTCTCGAAGCTCGCTCACTTCTACGAGCCGTTCCCTCAGGTTCTGCTCAACGTCCCGGTCTCATCAACCTCGGCGCTCGACACCGCCGAAGAGGTGTGGGCCGCGGTTCGCGCGGCCGAGGAATCGCTTGGAACCGATGGCCGCGTGCTCGTGCGCGCGTCGGGAACGGAACCGTTGGTGCGCGTGATGGTGGAGGCGTCCGACGGCCGCGTCGCGGAAGAAACCTCCGAACGTCTAGCCGAGGTCGTTCGCGCCAACCTCGCGTGAGCCTCGACCGAGCTCGATCGCAGCCGCGATGTAGAAGAGCGCCGGGATGAGTAGGGGGAGCGTTGCCCCGGCAAGCGACAGCATCGCGATGGGCAGCGTCGAGACCGTGGCCACGATCAACCCGGCACGATTGCGCGACGCCGCGACGAGAACGGCGGGCGACGCGGCCACCAGCACGAAGGCGAGCGCGTAAGGCCACTGCGCGTCGAGCCGTCCGTCGCTGAAGAGGCCGAGACCCGCTAGGAAACAACACCAGGCGAGGCCCAACCCGACACCGATCCACCCGGACGCCGGCAGCCGCCGCGCGGTCGCCCGAGGTGTACTCACGATGCCGTCCCCGCGACCCCGGATGCGAGACCTTCGAGGGAATCGAACAACGAATCGATGCTCCCGCGGTCGCCCGCCACTGCGGTGAGGAGATCGACGCCGAGATAGAAGGCGAGCACCGCGAAGGCGAGTTCCCGCTTGGGCAGCAAACCGCCGAGCGGGCCGTCCCCGATGCTCCTCTCGATGGCGTCTTCGGCCACGCGGAGCCACGGGGTCACGCGATCCATCAATGCGGACGCCAGCTCGGGATCGTGGATGCTCCCCGCCACCAGCTCGGACAGGACGGTGATGTGTCCCGAGGCGAGGTCGTCCCGGAACAGAGCCCGGGCGCTGCGTGCCGCGCTCCCGATGTCCGAGATGCCTTCAAGCGCGTCGCGGTAACTCTGCATCCGGGCCTCGCTCGTGGCGTCGAGAGCGGCGATGAGGAGGTCCCGCACCGACCCGAAGTAATAGAAGACGAGCGCCTGGTTGAACCCGCCCCTCCGGGCGATCGCGCGGGCGCTCGCGCCGGCGAATCCTTCGCTCTTGAGCGTCTCGACGGCGGCGGCCACGATGCGATCGCGGGTCGCAGTGGAACGGCCGGTACTTTGAGCATCTGCTTTAAGCATTTGCTTAAGAATACCACTCGGGAGCGGTCCTCGGGCCCCCGGCACGGCTATCCTGTGACCCGAGAGGAGCAGTACGAGTACGGATCTAGCGCCAGGGCTCGCCGGTGGAGGCGGCGAGTCGACGAGGTAGGGGATCTCGGAGGGCGGCCCGGCACCCGGGCGGCCCACTCGGCGGGTGACCCTCGGCCGGCCACGGTCGAAACGCTGACGACAAACCCCGAGAGCGATCTCGGGTCACAAACCGGCAGCGGCGTGGCCCTCTCGAACGATGATGACTATCCGCGCGCGCAGCGCGGCGAGAGGAGGTGCCCGGCATGTGCGGGATCGTTGGCTACGTCGGCTCGCACGACGCCCTAGCGGCGTTGATCGACGGCATGGAGAAACTCGAATACCGCGGCTACGACTCCGCCGGTATCGCGGTGATCGAAGACGGACGTCTGGACGTCGTCCGACGCGCCGGGAAACTCGACGAGCTTCGTTCCGCATTGAAGGAGTCCGCCCCGACCGGCCGCACCGGGATCGGTCATACCCGCTGGGCGACTCACGGTGCGCCGACCGACGACAACGCTCATCCGCATCGCGATTGCACCGGACGGATCGCGGTCGTTCATAACGGGATCATCGAGAACTTCGACGTTCTTAAAGAAGCATTGCTGGCTTCGGGTCACGTCTTCACCTCGGAGACCGACACGGAGGTCGTTGCTCACCTCCTCGAAGACGAGGTGAAAGCAGGCGCAACGCTTCTGGATGCGGTGTCTGCGACGGTCCACAAGCTCGACGGGGCATTCGCTCTCGTCTGTATCCATGCGGACGAGCCGGACGTGATCGTCGCGGCGAGGAAGGACACTCCGGTGATCGTGGGGACCGCCGACGGCGCGGGATTGGTCGCGTCGGGCATCCCCGCGCTGCTGTCCTTCACGCGCGATGTGATCCCCCTCGACAACGATCAGATCGCCGAGGTCCGCTCCGGGTCGGTCCGCATCTTCGACTTCGAAGGCACCGAGTTGCATCCCACACCGGTGCACGTCGAATGGGATCTCGATGCCGCCGAGAAGGGCGGTTTCGAAGACTTCATGTTGAAAGAGATCTTCGAGCAGCCGGAAGCAGTCCTCAACACGATGCGGGGACGGATCCATCCCGATGGGTCGATCGGGCTCGATGAGGTGCACTGGGATCGGGATGCCCTCGCGCGCATCGACAAGATCGTGATCGTCGCCTGCGGTACCTCGTTCCATTCGGGGATGGCGGCGAAGCATTCGATCGAGCACTACACGCGGATCCCCGTCGAGATCGACCTCGCCTCGGAGTTCCGTTACCGCGACCCGGTTCTCGACGATCGCTCCTTGGTGATCGGGATCGCTCAGTCGGGTGAAACCGCGGACACATTGGCGGCCGTTCGTTTCGCGAAAGAGATGGGTGCCAGCATCGTTGCGATCACCAACGTGGTGGGTTCCTCGATAACTCGAGATGCCGATGCGGTTCTCTTCACCCATGCCGGGCCCGAGATCGGAGTCGCCGCCACCAAGACGTTCATCGCGCAGCTGGTGGCTCTCAACCTCTTCGCCCTCTATCTCGCCCAAGAGCGGCGCGCGATGGAACCGGCGAAGATCGCCGACACCATCGACGCGATGCGCGCCCTCCCGGCGCAGATCGAGGAGGTGCTGGCGATCCAGGGTGACGTTCAGCGTGCGGCGAAACGCTATTCCGACGCGCGGGACTTCCTCTTCATCGGCCGCGGTGTGGGAACCGCGGTTGCCCTCGAAGGCGCGTTGAAGCTGAAGGAGATCAGCTACATCCATGCCGAGGGGTATCCCGCCGGGGAGCTCAAGCACGGTGCGATAGCGCTGATCGAGCAAGGCACGCCGGTGGTCGCAGTCGTAACGGGCGACGGTCTCTACGAGAAGATGCTCGGGAACGTCGCCGAGGTGAGAGCCCGCGGCGCGGACACGATCCTCGTCGCTCGCCGGGGCGACGAGCGGGCTCGAGCCCAGGCGAACGAGATGCTCGAGGTTCCCACGACGAAACCCTTGCTGACGCCCATCCTCGACACGATCCCCCTTCAGCTGCTCGCCTACTTCGTCGCCAAGGAACGTGGTCTCTCGCCGGACAAGCCGCGCAACCTGGCGAAGAGCGTGACCGTGGAGTGACATGCGTCCCCTCGTGACACCCGAGCAGATGACCGCAGCGGATCGCGCGACGATCGCTGCCGGGACGCCCGCCGAGGTGTTGATGAAACGTGCCGGGCACGCGCTGGCGCGCGCCGCCCTGCGCACCGCGGGGTCCAGGTACGGCTCTCGAGTCATCGCGGTGTGCGGGAAGGGGAACAACGGGGGCGACGGCTTCGCGGCGGCGACCGTGCTGCTCGATCAGGGAGTCGATGCTCGCTGCCTGGTCGTGGTCGACCCCGAGGACATAACCGGCGCCGCGCGCGCCCATCTCGAACTGTTCCGCCGTCGAGGCGGACGGGTCGAGCCGTTCTCCGAAGCCGCTCTGGCGCGAGCCGACGTTGTGATCGACGCTCTCTTCGGCACGGGCTTCACCGGAAGCGCCGCCGGAACCGCGGCCGACGCGATCGAGGCGATCGATCGGGTTGGCGCTCCGGTCGTGGCGGCCGACATCCCTTCCGGCGTGGACGGATCGACCGGCGAGGCGACGGGGGCCGCGGTTCGCGCGACGACGACCGTTGCTTTCGGGGCCGAGAAGATCGGCACCGCCGTCGGTGCCGGAGCCGGACTCTCCGGGAGGGTCGAGGTCGCCGACATCGGGATCTCCGTGACGGACGCCGACGTTGCGGTCGTAGAGCCTTCCGATGCCACCGCAGCTGTACCGCATCGAGCCGTTGACGCACACAAACGAAGCGGTGGTTCCGTCGTAGTCATCGCGGGTTCCGACGAGATGACGGGAGCCGCCTCGCTGACCGCGCGAGGCGCGTTGCGCATGGGCTCGGGTTACGTGACTCTCGGAACGACGACCGAGGCGCGCCGCGTTGCGGCTTCGGAGATGCCCGAATTGATCGTCACGGTGGTGTCCGACGATCCCGTCCTGGGGCCGGATGCGTTCGGGTCGATCAAGGGGGCCCTCGAGCGCGCCACCGCGATCGCGATCGGCCCCGGCCTCGGCACCGGCGGGGACCAACGTGCCCTGCTCGAACGGGTCCTTGGAGAGACCGACCTGCCGGTCGTTGTCGATGCGGACGGTCTCAACGTGCTCGCTGCGGATCCACGGCCCCTGTCGCGAGACGCGGCGACGATCGTGACACCGCATCCCGCCGAGCTCGCGCGGCTTCTGGATTCTTCCGTCGAGACGATCCAGGGGGATCGGGTCGGGGTGGCGAAAGCCGGCGCCCGAAGGCTTGGCTGCATCGTCGTCCTCAAGGGGTTCCGCACGGTTATCGCGCGGCCCGACGGACGCGTGCTGGTGAACCCGACCGGCGGGCCCGAGCTCGCGACGGCCGGAACCGGCGACGTGCTCGCCGGCGCGACCGCGGCTCTTGCCGGGATGGGCCTCGACGCGTTCACGGCGGCGTGGCTCGGCGCCTACGTGCATGGGGTGGCGGGGTCGCTGGCGTCGACGCGACGAGGTACTGCAGGCGTGATCGCGTCCGACGTTGCCGATGCTCTCGGTGAAGCCGCCGACCTGATCGCCGAGGCCGCATGGTCCTGACCCCCGAGGAGATGGTCGAGCGGGGACATCCCGTGTGGGCCGTGATCGATCTGGGTGCCCTTCGCCACAACGTCCGCGTCCTCAGGGAGACGGTCGCTCCCGCAGAGGTGATGGGCGTGGTCAAGGGCTATGCGTACGGACACGGGAACCCGGTCTGCGCCCAGGCCATGCTCGAAGCCGGCGCAACGCGCATCGGTGTCGCACGCGTTGCGGAAGCACTGCACTTGCGGGACGCGGGCATCGATGCGCCGATCCACGTCTTCACCGAACCCCCTCCGCAGGGTGCGGCGGCGATGGTCGATGCGAAGTTGACCCCGACCGTGTACACGCTCGAGTTCGCACGGGCCCTTTCGGATGCGGCGAACGGACGGCGCGTGCCGGTGCACGTCAAGTTCGATACCGGGATGCACCGCGTAGGTCTTTCCGCCGATCAAGTCATCGACGCCCTCACCGAGATCACGAAACTGCCGGGCCTCGAGGTCGAGGGCGTGTGGAGTCATCTCGCCGTCGCCGATCACCCGGACCACCCCTTCACGCGCAAGCAGCTGGATCTGTTCAACGAATTGGTCGAGCGGGCCCTCTCGACCGGTATCGAACTTCGCTACCGGCACATCGCGAACTCGGCCGCGGCGCTGACCATCCCCGAGAGTCGCCTCGACATGGTGAGGTGCGGCATCGCCTGCTACGGACTATGGCCCTCTCGTGCGATGACCGATGTCGCCGATCTCCGCCCGGTTCTCTCGCTCCGGGCCAGGATCAACATGGTGAGGGACGTCCCCGCCGGCGAAGGCGTCTCGTACGGGCTGACCTACGAGCTCCCCAGGCCGGGCCGGGTGGTGACGATCCCCGCCGGGTATGCCGATGGGTACGACCGACGTTTGTCCGGTCGGGCAGACGTCTTGATCCGAGGTTCCCGATTCCGGGTTTCGGGAACGGTGTGCATGGATCAGTTCATGGTGGACGTCGGCGATGCCGACATCGAGGTAGGTGAGACGGCCACGTTGATCGGAAGCGACGGAGACGAGAGGGTCACGGCGGAAGAACTCGCGAACCACATCGGCACGATCAACTACGAGGTGACGGCCCGCATCCCGTCGCGGGTTCCACGTATCTACGAGGACGGAGCCTGATGGCGAAGAAGAGCAGTCTCGCCGCGCTGGCCGGAGCAGCGGTCGGAGTGGGCGCGGGTCTGGCCGCACAACGGGCGGCCGTGCGCCGGCGACGGGTCCACGACACCGAATCGACCGCCCGTTTCGGCGAGCGCCGAGGGGTGCGCGACCGGATGCTGGATCTGCCGGACGGCGGTCGCATCTTCGTGGAAGAGGCAGGACCTGAGTCCCGCCGAGGGGTGGTCTTCCTGCACGGCTCGGCCCTGAGGACCGACGTCTGGTACTACCAGCTGCCCGGTATCGGCGATCACCGATTGGTCTTCTACGACCTGCGCGGGCACGGCCGGTCGCAACCGAAGGGGACGGATCCCTACCTCGTATCGACGTTGAGCGACGATCTCGTACGGGTCATCGACGATGCAGATCTCGATGAGGTCGTCCTGGTCGGACATTCCGTCGGCGGGATGATCGCGCTCGACCTCTGCAGCGCGCGGCGCGAGTGGTTGGGCGATCGCATAAGAGGGATCGTGCTCGTCAACACGACCCACCGTCCCCCGTACGAAACGATCACGGGTGGCGCGACCGTGGCGAGACTCGAGCGTTTCCTGCGTCGACCTCTCGACGTGGTCGGAACGCATCACCATCGGGTCGAGATCCTCAGAAAGGTGATCAAGCCGTCCGATTCGCTGTTCCTCGCGGTCTCCTTCGCCGCGTTCGGCCCCCATGCGTCGGCGCGGCAGGTGGATTTCACCTACGACATGCTGGCCGAGACGCCCACCGACGTCCTGTTCGATCTCTTCAAGTGCTACCGGCACACCGAAACGACGCATCTGTTGCCGGACATCACCGTTCCGGCGCTCGTCATCACGGGGACGCACGATCGGATCACTGTGTCGGGAGCATCCGAGTATCTCGCCGAGCACCTACCGAAGGCCGATCTCCACGTCTTCGACGACTGCGGTCACATGACGATGCTCGAGCGGCACCGCGACTTCAATAAGTTGTTGCTGGGTTTCTTCGACGACACGCTCGGGGGTCGAGATTGACAGACGAGAGGGTTGAGAGGCTCGCCGAGGTTCTGATCGACTATTCGACGCGCGTCGTCGAGAACGAGCTCGTGTTGATCAACGGCAATTACGTCGCCGAGCCCTTGATGCTGGCGCTCTACCAACGCGTTCTCGAGCGCGGTGCACACCCGATGCTCCGTGCCTCGATCCCTGCCGCGGAGCCGATCCTCTATCGCTTCGCTCGCGACCATCAGCTCGAATACGTATGGGAGCCCGATCGCTGGCTCTCGGAACACGTCGATGTCGGGATCTCGATCATCAGCGACACGAACACGCGCCAGCTGTCGCGCGTCGATCCGGAGCGGCAGATCGTCCGCGCGAGGGCGCGCAAACCATTGATGGACACCACCACGACGCGTTTCAGCGAGGGCGACTACCGGTGGGTCCTCACGCTCTTCCCGACCGAGGCTCACGCGATGGACGCGCAGATGAGCCTCCGTGAGTACGAGGACCTCTACTACGCGTCCTGTTTCCTCGACGAGCCAGACCCCGTGGCCGCGTGGAAGGAGCTCGCCGCCACCCACGCTCGCATGATCGAGTGGATGGAAGGTCGCAGCGAGGTCCACCTCGAGGGAGAGGGGACCGACCTGACGCTCGCGGTCGGGGGCCGCACGTTCATCGCCGCCAGCGGCACCGAGAACCTCCCCGACGGAGAGATCTTCACGGGGCCGCACGAGGATGCAACGAGGGGGCACATCACGTTCACGTACCCGGCCATCTACGGCGGCCAGGCAGTCGAAGGGGCGCGCCTCCAGTTCGATGCCGGCCGGGTGGTCGACGCCGGCGCGATCCGCAACGAGGACTTCCTGGTGAAGACTCTGGACACCGACCCCGGAGCCCGCGTCCTCGGTGAACTCGGGATCGGCACCAATTACGGACTCACCGATTTCACCGGCGAGATCCTTCTCGACGAGAAGATCGGCGGCACCGTGCACCTGGCGCTCGGTTCTGCGTATCCGGAGACCGGAGGCGTCAACGACTCCGCGATCCACTGGGACATGGTGTGCGACCTTCGCCGTGGGGGCCGCATCACGGTCGACGGGGACGTGCTGCTGGAGGACGGCAGACTCCTGATCTGACCTCTCTCGAGGCGTTCCCTTGACCCTCGTCCGGTGCGCCCGTACTGTCCTCTTTATGCCCGGGCAAGCTCCCTCGGTCGATGCGCGTCCGAACGCCGCCGACCTCGAGGCGATCAGATCGCGCGCACTCGGTTGCACGGCCTGCCGGCTCGCCGAGGGGCGGACGCAGGTCGTGTGGGCGGCCGGCAACCTCGCCTCCGACGTCTTGTTCATCGGGGAGGCACCGGGGTTCCACGAAGACAAGCAGGGGGAGCCGTTCGTAGGTGCCGCCGGCAAGCTCCTCGACACGCTGCTCGAGGAGATCGGCCTCGATCGCACCCAGGTTGCGATCGTCAACGTGATCAAGTGCCGCCCCCCGGGCAACCGCGACCCTCTTCCGGACGAGATCGAATCCTGCCGGCCTTACCTGCAGGCACAGCTCAACTTCATGCGCCCCAAGGTCATCGTCACGCTGGGCAACTTCGCCACCCGTTTCATCATCGGGCAACCGATCGGGATCACGAAGGCGCGCGGCCGGCAGTTCCGCTACGTCACCGCGGTGGTGATCCCGACTTTCCATCCGGCTGCCGCGCTACGCGGTGGCCGCTTCGGTGGGATCAGCCCGGTCGATGCACTGCGAGAGGACTTCGCCACCTTGCGGCAGGTACTCGATCGTCTTCGAGCCGAGGAGGCCCGGGCGCCGGCGACGGTGTCGGGCGGGACCGAGGCACCCACCGAGCAGCTCGGTCTGTTCTGATGGCGTGGCCCGGCGGCCGCCGGGGCTACCGTGGAGGGACCACCGTATGGCCCAGCGTGTACTGAGCGTCGTTACGTTTTCCGCAGAGGAAACGCGCATCGTCGGCGCGTGCCTGGCGCCGACGCTCGTTCCGGGCGATGTGATCAGCCTCACCGGTGAGCTCGGCGCAGGCAAGACGGTCTTCGTCCAGGGGCTGGCAACCGCTGCGGGCGTCGAGGAGCGGGTCACCTCACCCACGTTCACTCTCGTGCACGAGTACAAGGCCAGGTATCCGCTGGTCCACCTCGACATCTACCGGCTCGACTCGTTCCAGGAGGTCATCGATCTCGGGTTCGAGGAGCTGCTCGATCCGAATTCGATCTTGCTCATCGAATGGGGCGAGGCCATCGGCCCGCTGCTGCCGCGGCGCCATCTCGAGGTCGAGCTCCGGACCATCGACCCCGAAGAGCCCGATCAACGCAAGATCGTGTTCCGGCCGCGGGGGCCCGACTGGATCCGCAAGGTGCAGGAGATGCGGGCGACGGCGGAGACCCTGCTGGACGCGGCCAGCGACGCCGAGGTGCCCCGGCCCCGGTTCGTGGTGTCCGACGACCCGTTCACGCGCGACCATGTCGACGTGAACCGCGACGAAGACGCACCGGGAGCGACCGGCTGATGCTGGTTCTCGGAATAGATACCTCGACTCCCCAAGCCAGCGTTGCGATCGGCTCGGAACAGGGCGTCGTCGCGAGCGCTCTCGTTTCGCGCGGCGCCAACTACAACGAGTTCCTCCTCCCGGCGATCCGCTTCTGCCTCGACGAGGCCGGGATCGGTTTCCGCAACATCGGCGCGGTCGCGGTCGACATCGGGCCCGGCTTGTTCGCGGGCATGCGGGTCGGAGTCGCCACGGCGAAGGCTCTGTCGCAGGCGCTCGCGGTTCCCATCGTCGGGATCACGAGCCTCGACCTGCTGGCCTACGGCGTGAGGTATTCGTCGAAGACGATCTGTGCCGTTCTCGACGCGCGCCGTGGCGAAGTCTTCGACGCGTTCTACCGCTCGTCACCGGGTGGCGTTCAGCGCATGACCGACTACCGGGTAGAACGACCCGGACGGCTGGCGATCGGCATCGCGTCTCGTCCCGAGGAAGTGCTGTTGGTCGGAAGTGGAGCGTTGCTCTATCGAGATGCGTTCGACGACCTCGGGACGCTGGTCGAACTCGGCAGCATGGGAAACGCGTTCCCCGACGCGAAGTCGCTGGTGGAGCTGAGCCTTCCCCGTCTCGCGCGCGAGGAGTTCGACTCGGTCGACCAGCTCGCGCCGCTCTATCTCAGACGATCCGCACAGCCGATCAGATGGGAGACGATCCGCGGGAGCAAATCGGCATGAGTGCTCTGGCGAGAGACCCGGGTGTCGGGCAGCCGGTTCCCGAGATCGAGATCACGCGGATGCGGAGGCGCCACCTCCGTCGGGTGCTCGCGATCGAAGCGCAGGTCTATCCACGGCCGTGGAGTGCGTCGTTGTTCCTATCGGAGCTCGCTCAGCGCAACACGCGCATCTACATCGTGGCTCGCCATGAGGGTGAGGTGATCGGTTACTCCGGGATGATGTTCACCGGACGCGAGGCCCACATCACGAACATCGCCGTCGATCCCGCGCTCCACAGCCGCAAGGTCGGCACACGGCTCCTTCTGCATCAGGTCACGGAAGCCATCGCTCGCGGCGCGCAGGTCCTGTCGCTCGAGGTGCGCGTGTCGAACCACGTGGCGCAAAGCATGTACGAGAACTTCGGTTTCGCCGCGGTCAGCATCCGCAAGGGCTACTACATCGAGACGAACGAGGATGCGATCGTGATGGTCGTCGACGATCTCCTGTCGAACGACTATCGCGAGCGTCTCATGGCCATCCGCCGTTCGGTGGAGGAGCGATGAGCCCGGACGTAGGGGAGCACGTTCCCTCGGAGTGGGAGTTCACGTCCGTTCCCGAATCGATAACCATCGTCGATCCCGAGACGCGCGAACAGAAAGTCAGCGAGTGGGGCGAGGATGCTCTGATCCTCGGGATCGAGACGTCGTGCGACGAAACCTCTGCCTCGGTCGTCAAGGGCGGACGGCAGATCCTCTCGAACGTGATCGTGTCGCAGCAGGATCTCCACGGTGAGTACGGGGGCATCGTTCCCGAGATCGCGGCGCGCCAACATGTCGAAGCGCTAACGCCGGCGATCCGTGAGGCGCTCTTCCGCGCCGACGTCACGTTCTGGGATCTCGACGGCGTCGCCGCCACGCTGGGGCCCGGGCTCGTCGGCTCACTACTCGTCGGCGTCGCGGAGGCGAAAGCGATCGCGGCCGTCCTCGACATCCCCTTCGTCGGCGTCAACCACCTGGAGGGCCATCTGTACTCGAACCTCCTGATCGACAAGGAGGCGCAGTTCCCGGCGATCGTCCTGATCATCTCCGGCGGCCACACGATGCTCGTTCACGCGGTGGGTCACGGCGACTACGACATCCTCGGGACGACCATCGACGACGCCGCCGGCGAGGCGTTCGACAAGGTCGCGCGCTTCCTCGGCCTCGACTATCCGGGGGGGCCGGAGATCGACCGCTTGTCGTTGCTCGGCGATCCCCACGCGATCAAGTTCCCGCGAGCGATGCTCGACGAGCCGGGCTTCGACGTCTCGTACTCGGGGCTGAAGACGGCCGTGATCAACCACGTGCGCCGCGCCCAGAGCCGGGGGGAGGCGATCTCCGTCGAGGACGTGGCCGCGAGCTTCCAGCAAGCGGTCGTCGACATCCAGGTGGCGAAGACGATGGCGGCCGTCCTCCACGTGGGGGTGAGCCGGGTATTCCTCTGCGGGGGCGTGGCCGCGAATTCGGGGCTCCGCCAAGGGCTCGCCGAGGCGTGCGACTCCCAGATGGTGAAGCTGTTCGTGCCCCCACTCGAACTGTGCACCGACAACGCGGCGATGATCGCAGCCTGCGGGACGGCGATGTTGCGGCGGGGGCGGCACACGCCCTTCGACGCGGCGCCGGACCCGAACCTCCCGCTCGTCTAGCCCTCGAACGGGCCCCCCCAACGCCCTCGTTTGCCGCTACTCGCGGACGGCGGTACATTTAGCACTCACAGCTTAGGAGTGCTAATCCCTACAGGAGGTACCGCATGGCAACCGTCACCGCGACGAACATCCGTCCCCTCGAGGACCGCATCCTGGTCCGCACCGACGAGGGCGAAGAGACCACGGTCTCGGGCATCGTGATCCCCGACACCGCCAAGGAGAAGCCCCAGCAGGGCACCGTTCTGGCGGTCGGCCCCGGCAAGCGGGCGGAGTCCTCGGGCGAGCTGATCCCGGTCGACGTCAAGGCCGGCGACAAGGTCATCTACTCGAAGTACGGCGGCACCGAGATCACGGTCGAGGGCGAGGATCTCCTGATCCTGTCGTCTCGCGACGTCCTCGCGGTCCTTTCCTAAGGGCCCGCGTTCTCGTACCACCCGCCCTCCCGAAGCAAATCTGAGAAGGGATAGCTAATGCCCAAGATCATCAAGTTCGACGCGGATGCGCGTCAGGGCCTCGAGGCCGGCGTCAACCGGCTGGCGAACGCGGTCCGAGTAACGCTTGGCCCCCGCGGTCGCAACGTAGTCATCGACAAGAAGTGGGGTGCGCCGACCATCACGAACGACGGCGTCACGATCGCCAAGGAGATCGAGCTCGACGACCCGTGGGAGAACATGGGCGCTCAGCTCGTCAAGGAAGTTGCATCGAAGACCAACGACGTTGCCGGTGACGGAACCACGACGGCAACGGTCCTCGCGCAGGCAATGGTGAAGTCCGGCATCCAGCAGGTTGCCGCCGGCGCGAACCCGATGTCGCTCAAGCGTGGGATCGAGAAGGCCGTCGCCGCCGCGATCGAGTCCATCAAAGGCGAGGCGCGCGACGTCGAAGGACGCAACCAGATCGCACACGTCGCGTCGATCAGCGCCAACAACGACCCCGAGATCGGCGAGATGGTCGCCGAGGCGATGGACAAGGTCGGTAAGGACGGCGTCATCACCGTCGAGGAGTCGAACACCTTCGGCCTCGAGCTCGAGCTCGTCGAGGGGATGCAGTTCGACAAGGGCTACATCTCGCCCTACTTCGTGACCGACCAGGACAGCATGGAGGCGGTTCTCGAGGATCCGTACGTCCTGATCGTGCAGCAGAAGATCTCGAACGTCCGCGACCTTCTGCCGGTGCTCGAGAAAGTGATGCAGGGTGGCAAGCCGATCCTGATCATCGCCGAGGACGTCGAGGGCGAGGCTCTCGCAACGCTCGTCGTCAACCGTCTCCGCGGCACGTTCTCGTCCGTTGCGGTCAAAGCTCCGGGCTTCGGTGACCGTCGCAAGGCGATGCTGCAGGACATCGCAGTCCTCACCGGGGGCCAGGTGATCTCGGAAGAGATCGGCCTCAAGCTCGAGGGCGTCTCGCTGGACCTGCTGGGTCGTGCCCGCAAGGTCGTCATCACGAAGGACAACACGACGATCGTCGAGGGCGAAGGCAACCCCGGCGACATCAAGGGCCGGATCGAGCAGATCCGCGCCGAGATCGAGCGCACCGACTCCGACTGGGATCGCGAGAAGCTGCAGGAACGGCTCGCGAAGCTGTCGGGTGGCGTTGCGGTACTGAAGGTCGGTGCTGCGACCGAGGTCGAGCTCAAAGAGAAGAAGCACCGCATCGAGGACTCCGTCTCCGCGACCCGCGCTGCGGTCGAGGAAGGCATCGTCCCCGGCGGTGGCTCCACGCTCGTTCGGGCCCGCACCGCGATCGACAAGCTCACGCTCGAAGGTGACGAGGCGTCCGGTGCTCGAGTCGTTCATGATGCGCTCGGTGCCCCGCTGCGCTGGATCGCTCAGAACGCAGGCATGGAGGGTGGAGTCGTCGTCGAGCACGTCACGAACGACAAGGCCGGCTGGGGGCTCAATGCCAACACGGGCCAGTACGTGGACATGCTCGCCGAAGGCATCATCGACCCGGTCCGGGTCACGCGCTCGGCCCTCGAGAACGCTGCGTCGATCGCCGGTCTGTTCCTCACGACCGAGGCGACCGTCGTCGACAAGCCCGAGGACGAGGACGCGGCCCCCGCGGCCGGCCACGACCACGGCATGGGCGGCATGGGAGGCATGGGCGGAATGCCCGGCATGATGTAACGCGAACTTTCGTAACTGAGTAACCCTCAGGGGCTCACTCAGACGCGTAGAACCAGGGGCCCGGCTTCGGCCGGGCCCTTCTCGCGTCTAGAGGTGGTGGTGGATCTGTCCTCGCGGGAGCCGGTCGTTCGGCGCGTAGTCGTAACAGCCCCGCCGACAGTTGGCACTGCCGGCCTTGCGGTAGCTCGACGATGCCGACCATGCGTAGTCGTTCCCGCCGATCCGCCGTGCCGCGAACCGGATGACGACGGTGCGAGGGTCGGGTCGCCGCACATCGATCGCCTTGCACGGCCCCACTCCGGCGAAGTCACTGCCCTCCGAGTAGCCGCCGATGCAGGCCCTCAGAGCCCCGTGATCGACGTAGATCGAGGCCCGGTACTCCGCGAAGCGATCCTCCCGATCGGTCGAGAACCAGACGTCGAAGCCGTCGTTGCCGTTGAGGGCGCGGGGCCTCCACTCGCCGTAGGTCCGGATGCGATGGATCAGGACTCCGGCCCGGTGGCCGTGCCCGTGGGTGATCGAGGAGATGTCGAGCGTGCCGTCGACATCGTTGGCGTCGTGAGCTCGGATGCGGTCGGCGGCAGCGGGGATCGCCGGGCCCCCGATGAGTAGCGTGAGGGCTGTCGCGACCGCGACCCGACGGATCCACATAGTGGGGAAGCTACTGCGCCGCCGAAAATGATGGTTTCGCGCGTGGAATCGCGCCCCTGACGGTTACTCAGTTACGAAAGTTTGGGGGGTTAAGGGAGGTAGGGCATGGGGTCGACCGGGTTCCCGTTGATGCGTACCTCGAAGTGGAGGTGGTCCCCCGTGCAGGAGCCCGTGCAACCCACGTAGCCGATGACCTGGCCCTGGGACACGTCGTCGCCGACGTGCACCGCGATGCGGGACTGGTGGCCGTAGAGCGTTGCGACTCCGCCCCCGTGATCGATCACGACCGCATTCCCGTAACCGCCGTAGTAGCCGGCGACGATGACCCGGCCCGCCTTCGACGCCACGATCGGATCGCCCGTCACGCCGTCGATGTCGATGCCGGTGTGCATCCGGCCCCAGCGCGGCCCGTACGGAGAGGTGATCGCCCCGTTGAGAGGCCAGATGAACCCTTGCGTCGAGACGCCGCGAGCCGCGACCGCCCGTCCGACCTGAGCCGCCAGGATGGCCGTCTTCAGCTTGTTCTCTTGGTCGGCCAGGATCTCTTCCTCGGCGTGCTCGCGACCGAGTCGCACCTCGAGCTCGTGGAGGTTCGCGGCGAGCGCGTCGTAACGCACGTCGAGTTGAGCGAGCGCCTGGGCTTCGTCGTCGCGTGCTGCCTCGAGAGCCTTCTGCCGGTCGAATAGAACGCGGTGCTCGTCCTGGATCTCGAGACGAAGGCGCCCGTAACGGACGAGAGCATCGGTGTTCTGACTCGCGGCCACGCCGAGAAGCGTGATCCTGTCGTTGAGCTCGGCCAGCGAAGTCGACGACAGCAGCGCGTCGATCGTATCGGTGTCGCCGGTCTTGTAGAGCATCACGGCCTGCTGCGTCGCGATGCTCTCGATGCGATCGATCTCGGCCTGGGTCGCGTCGATCCTGTCTTGAACGCTTCGAACCTCGGCCGTGATCTCGTCGACCCGATCGGTAAGGACGGTGACCTTGTCGCGAAGATCGATGATCTCGGAGTTGAGCTCGCGCGCGTTGGCACGCAGCTCCGAGGCCTTCGCCTGGTCCACGTCGATCTTCTGCTGAAGCTCCTGGCGCTGGTCCTGGACCTTGTCGAGGCGGTCTTGCTTGCTGGCCGCCGAGGCCATCACGGCGGGAACGACCAACGTCGCCACGAAGGTGACCGCGATCCACGAGCGTCCGCTGCGTAGCTTCATCGCTCTCCTTGTGCCGGAGGCCCCGATCCGGGCCTCGACGGACGGCCCCCGGAAGAGGTGGCGGGGCCGCACCGAGCCGCCCGGCATCCTGCCACGCCGATTCCGCCGGCTCAAGTAGGGGATTCGAGGCCCCCGGCCACTTCCCTGCGTCGCCGGAGGTTACGGAACGCGAAGAAAAGGGCCTCTTTCGCGAAGAAATGTGGTTCGGCGGTCTTGCCCCCATCGTCGCCCAGGCCCTAAAGTCCGTGGCGCACCCGTTGAGTTGTAAACCGGCTCCGGCCGGGACGAAGGCTCGGCGGGTGCATTTTTGTATCCTCGACCGACATGTCTGATACCGACCTCAAAGAGCTGGAAACGGCCATCAAGCAGCTCCCGGGCATCCTGGGCTGCGTGATCCTCGCTAATGGGGATGCCCCCTCGGAGATCCAGGCGTTCACCTCGACCGGAACGGACCGTGACGAGATCCAGGCCCGCATCCTCGAAGAGGTTGCGTCCCGGGACTTCGGGGACGCCTCGGCCCGGGTCTTCGTGTTCGAGCTCGAGGCCGAGTCGTACTTCGACGACCTCGAATCGCTCGAGCGACAGGTCGAGTTCGCCGAGCAGGAGGCCCGAGCCCGGGGTCCGATCGCCGGTGACATCGAGGGGGTGCCGGCTTCGACCGGCGCCACGGGGACGCCCGGTGCCCGCGGTACCCGGCCCAGGGTCCGCCGTGTCGCCCTGACGTCGTCGAGCTGGACCTCCGAGGCCACCGTCGCCCTGGGCCAGCAGGATGCCGAGGTCGTCGGGCAGGCGGTCGGGGAGAAGACCCCCCACGGGCTCAAGGTGGTGGCCGATGCCACCCTCGAGGCGGCCGGCAAGATCGCCGGTGAGGCGGTCCGGTTCCACGTCAAGAGCGCCTCGCTCGTGAGCATCGGGGGGCAGGAGGCGGTGCTCGTCCTGGTCCTCGAGAACGAGCAGGAGATGCTCGGCGCGGCCCTCACCCGCGGGGGGCCCCTTCACGAGGCGACCGTCAAGGCGACCCTCGACGCGATCAACCGCCGCCTCGCCCTCAGGACGTGAGGGTCTGGTACCCTAGGAGTGTCATAGGAGTGCGGCCGGAGTGTGTTCTCTCGGGCCCTCCTCTTCGCAGTTTGTCCACCCCTACATAAGGGAGGCGCTATGCCCGCGACCTTGAAAGACGTACCCGGCTCCGCCCCACACGGCGGCGCGCTCGAGCTTCGTCTCGCCACCGACGAAGAGAAGCCCGATCTCGTCGCCGCAGCAGGAGATCTGCCGACGATCGAAGCCACATCCCGCCGCGTTCTCTCCGACCTCGAGCTTCTGGCGATCGGCGCGGTGTCGCCGAACCGCGGCTTCATGACCGGCGACGACTACCACTCGGTCGTCGACGAGATGCGGCTTGCGAACGGGCTCCCGTGGAGCCTCCCGATCACTCTCGCCCCGACCGAGGCCGAGCTCGCCACCCTCAAGAAGGGCGGCAAGGCTGCGATCACGCACGAAGGACGCCCGGTCGCGATCATCGACATCGAGGACATCTTCGATTACGACCCCAAAGACGAGGCACAGAAGTGCTTCAAGACGACCGAGGACGCACACCCGGGCGTCGCTTACATCTACTCGCAAGGCCCGAAGTACGTCGGGGGCGAGGTCACCGTTCTCGAGAACGTCTTCGCTCACGAGTTCTCCGAGTACCGCAACACTCCACTGCAGCTGCGCGAGGAGATCGCGAAGCGCGGCTGGAAGACCATCGTTGCGTTCCAGACCCGTAACCCGATCCACCGTGCGCACGAGTACCTCACGAAGGTCGCGCTCGAGATCGTCGACGGTCTCGTGATCCACCCGCTCGTCGGGGGCACCAAGGGAGACGACATCCCGGCCGACGTGCGCATGAAGTGCTACGAGGTCCTGATGGAGAACTACTACCCGCACGACCGCGTCGTGCTCTCGGTGTTCCCCGCGGCGATGCGCTACGGCGGCCCCCGCGAGGCGATCTGGCACTCGCTGCTTCGCAAGAACTACGGGATGACGCACTTCATCGTCGGCCGCGACCACGCCGGTGTCGGCAACTACTACGGCACCTACGAAGCGCAGGAGATGTTCGACCGCTTCGATCCCGTCGAGCTCGGCATCTGGCCGCTCAAGTTCGAGCACAGCTTCTTCTGCAAGGAATGTGGCTCGATGGCGTCCCAGAAGACGTGTCCGCATGGCCAGGAAGCGCACGTCCACCTCTCCGGCACGCAGGTGCGCGAGATGCTGGCGAACGGCCAGGAGCCGCCGGTCGAGTTCTCCCGCCCCGAGGTCGCGCGCATCCTTATCGAAGATGCCCGTAGCAAGGCGTAGGAGGTAGCTGTGGGACTGTTCGACAAGATCAAGAAAAAGTCCGCCGCCGAAGAATCGCCCACGGGCGGGCGGGTGGTTGACCAAACCGGTCCGCGCCGAAAGGTGATGGTCATCGGCCTGGACTGCGCGCCGCCGGAGCACGTCTTCGACGAGTACGCGGGCGACATCCCGAACCTCACGAAGCTGCGTGAGAACGGGGTCTTCGGCCCCCTCGAGTCGATCGTGCCGCCG
>DASSMG010000151.1:0-2748 GCA_035688995.1 Actinomycetota bacterium | reverse complement strand
TGAGTGGAACGTCATATGCCGTGTCGCTGGCTCGCGACAGCATCACCGCACGAGAGATCGCCAAAGATGCAGTGGGAGCGTCCGAGTTGGCCCGAGGCGCCGCGGGCGTTGTCCACGAGCCCTCCTTCGCCGAGGACGTTCGTCAGGACGCCGTCTTGCTCGACGGGGGCGCGGCGCAGACCGCGGCCCAGGCGGACTACACCATCAAGAACGTCCACGACAAGAACTGGGGGGCCGCACAAGTCAGCGGCAATGTCGAGCTGGTCAACGAAGCCGATTCCAAAGGTGCTCCGGCAGTCGTCCAGCTGCAGGTCCTCGAGGATGGTGAGCCAGAAGGCCCCGCGTTCACGGTAACCGTCGCGGACGGTGAAACGACGACCGCTCCGATCTCGATCCAATGCGACGCGATGCCGCCGGGCACGTACACGATCTCGATCGAAGTGACGGAGCTTTCTGGGGTCGCAGAAGGTGTTTTCCTTTCGGATCGCGTTCTCGACCTGGTCTCGTTCGGCCCGATCTTCCACCCGCCCCGGTAGGCCGGTCCCGTTCCGATGGCGACCGCAGAGACTCTCCGGGCGCTGCACGTCCCGGGTGACCCGGTGATCCTGCCAAACGTGTGGGATGGGACGTCCGCTCGTGTCGTTGCCGAAGCGGGCTTCCCCGCGATCGCGACCTCGAGCGTTGCGATGGCCGACTCGTTGGGTTACGCGGACGGTGAGGAAACTCCGCCCGACGAGATGTTCGCTGCGGTTGGTCGCGTCGCGAGGCTTGTCGACGTGCCCCTGACGGCCGACATCGAACGCGGATACCGATCGCCGCCCGATGAGATCGTGAGACGGCTCGTGGCTGCAGGTGCAGTCGGGTGCAACCTCGAGGATTCGGACCCGGCGACGAAGGAGCTCATCGACGTCGACACGCAAGCGGCGTTCCTTCGAGACGTTGTTGCCGCGGGAGATGGCGAGATCGTCGTGAATGCCCGCATCGATGTGTTCATCAGGGCCACGGGGGCCGAGTCGTCGCGCCTGGACGAGGCGATATCTCGCGCTCGCGCTTACCTCGATGCAGGTGTCGACTGCGTCTATCCGATCGGTCTCATGGATGCGGAGGGGATCGAACGGTTCGTGGCGGAGGTCGACGGTCCCGCCAACATCACGTTGCGTCCCGGAGCGCCGTCGCTGCAGGAGCTGGCGAAGCTCGGCGTCGCGCGCGTCTCCCTCGGAGGTGGTCTCCACATCGCGATGAGGGCGTGGCTCGACGGCCAGGTCGCCCGCGTCGCCGCCGGGTCCGATCCCTCCGACTTTTTGCATCTAGACGGCTGATAACGCGCGTTGAGCGCGAGAAAGTCGTCAGGCTTCGATCACTTGAGTGAGGCGGGCGGCGCCGCCGTCGGAGTTCGACACGACGGTGAACGTCAATTGTCGTTGCTGGTCGTGGCCGCTGATGAACGAAACGCCGGCATCCCCACCTCGCAAGTACACGGTCGAGCCGGTGGCGTGTAACCAGAAGCCCAGTCCGTAGCGCAGACCTTCCTCTGGAACCTCGCTGCGCGGCGTCGTCATCTCCTGCACGCGGGATGAAGGCACCACGCGCCCATCGTGGAGAGCCCTCCAGAACGAATGAACGTCGTCAATTGTGGTGTAGATGCCTCCGTCGCCGGTTCCGCGGACCGGGAGGTGGAAGACGTTCGTCCGTCCGGAGTCGTGAGCGAGGTATCCGACGGCTGCATCACCGGGCAACTCGTCGGACCGGAGAAAGGCGGTCCGTGTCATCCCGGCCCGATCGCACACGCGGCTCTGCACGAGTTCGGGGAAGGAGACGGAAGCCGCCCGCTCGGCGAGCAACGCAAGGACCACGTAGCCCCCGTTCGAATAGGAGAAGCGCTCGCCGGCACGGAACTTGGTCGGGTAGCCGTCGAGGACCTTGAGGTAGTCCTCCGTCTCGACGAGCTCGTGCGGGGGCACTTTCAACACGTACTCGGTGTCGTCCGTCAGGACTTCTTCGTCGAGGTAGTCGCCGATCCCGGATCGGTGCGCAAGCAGATGTTCGACGGTGACGTCGTCGGCGATCAGCGGCAGATCGTCCTTCAGCAACGACCGGGCGGTGGTCGAGTAGTCGAGGATCCCCTCGTCGATCAAGCTCACCACGGTGGTTCCGGTGAACGTCTTGGTTCCGCTGGCGATGCCGAATCGCGTTTCGGGGGTGTTCTCGATCCCGTGGCGGCGATCCGCGAACCCGAAGGCCCCTCGGAAGAGGGTCTCGCCGGCGCGCTCGACGAGTACGGCGCCCGAGAACGTCGAAGCCTCAACCTGTTGCTCGATAAGAGAGCGGAGCTCGTCACTCACAACGCGAGGTTAGTGCGACGAAGTCGCTCAGGGTGAGATCGGGTTTCTGTGAGTGGGTCGCCAGGGAATCGAACCCTGAACCTACGGATTAAGAGTCCGAATCTTGACTTCCTGATTGGTTCTCATTCGTTGTGACGAATGAGTTTGCGCAGGTAAACGCCACACCGGACAGTCGAACTTCCTGGTTGATCCTGCTTCGTCTGAACGATTGGAATGGCAAGGGAATGGCAAGCTCTCTCATTCCTTCAAGAGACTAAAGAGCTCCTCAGGCTTACGAAGGCGACCGTCGACGTGTTTGGCCAGCGCTTCATCTGCAACCGTAACGGCGAGCCAGTTGGAGCAGTCTGGCGCGTACGCCTCATCCGGATGAGCCGTAGTTACGAAGAACCAGAGGGCTTCATCGAGC
>DASSMG010000150.1:0-2468 GCA_035688995.1 Actinomycetota bacterium | reverse complement strand
GGTGTCCGCGGCCACTCCCGGAGGCTTCTACTTGGACCAGAAGGCACTGGCGGCCCGTCACATCTCCGAGGACGAAGTGATCCGATCCGTGGAGAACGCGACGGTCGGGGGCAGGAGGGTCTTCGCCGACGTCTTCTCTTCGATCACGGTGTCGTTCGCGAGGTATTGCTGATGGTGGATGTAGCGCAGCGCCGACCGACGATGTCGTCGTGGCGCCCGATCGGGACCGCCACCGCGGCACTGGTGGCAGTGGGCGTCCTGTTGCATCTCCTCGATCCGACCCGTGTCGCGACGCTGCAGAACTTCTTCCTCGTATTCGGTTCGTTGCTGATCGAGGCGATGCCGTTCGTTCTTCTGGGCGCGGTCGTTTCGGCGGCGATCGAGGTGTTCGTCCCGAACAGCGCGTTCGAACGTCTCGCGGGATTGCCCGGGCCGCTCCAGCTGCCGGCCGCGGGGCTCGCGGGGATGGCCTTCCCGGTCTGCGAATGCGGCTCGGTTCCGGTAGCGCGGCGACTCGCAGCGAAGGGTCTGTCTCCATCGGCGGCCGTCACGTTCATGCTCGCGGCGCCGATCCTCAACCCGATCGTGGTCACCTCGACGATCGTTGCCTACCGCGGCCGCGACATCCTGTGGCAGATGGTGCTCGGTCGCACCGTCCTCGGCTTGATCTGCGCGATGACCGTGGGTTGGGTCATCGGGACCCGGTCCAAGGAGGAGTTGTTGCGCCCCCGGCCCGGTGACGACCACGAGCACGCCCATTCGGGCAACAAAGCGTCCGCCTTCTTCTCGCATCTGACCGGCGACTTCCTGTTCATGGGCCGCTATCTCGTGTTCGGGGCGGCCGTTGCGGCAACGATGCAGACCTTCGTGCCACAGTCCCTGATCGGGGCGGTGGCGGGGACCCCGATCATCGACCTCCTCTCGATGATGGCGCTCGCGTTCGTCCTGTCCCTGTGTTCGGAGTCCGACGCGTTCGTGGCCGCCTCGTTCGTTCAGTTCGGTGTCGGCGCGCAACTCGCGTTCCTCGTCTTCGGACCGATGGTGGATACGAAACTCGGGTTCCTCTACAAGGGCACGTTCAATCGCGGCTTCCTGATGACGGTGATCCTGATCGTCGGTGCCGTGACGCTTGCCGGAACGTTGTGGCTCGAGGTGGTGATCGGATGAGCATCGCGGCTCGACCGACCGAGATCGCCGCCCCGACCAAACGATGGAGCCCCCGTCGGGTTGCGGGCGCGGGCGTGCTCGGGTGTTGGGCCGCGATGTTCTGGTTCCTGTTGATCGCGGGCCGGAGCAACCTCTACCTGTCGACGCGGACCGACTGGGTCATCCCCGTGGGGGCCGTGATCCTGAGTGCGGCCTTCATCGGACGGGTCCTGTCGGCGCGGACGGTGGTGCCCGAGTCCCTCGACCGCAGAGAGTCGCTGATCCTGGCGGCGATGGTGGTCCCCGTCCTGGTCGTGATGGTGTTACCGCCCACCGCCCTCAACTCGTTCGCCGCGTCGCGTCGTTCGGCGATCGGTGGAGCCGGTTTCGTGTCGTCCACCGGTGACATCTCGCACGGGGACCTTTCGCTCGTCGATCTCGCGGGCTCCACGCGAACCGTCGAGGGCCGGCGGGCGCTTGCCGCACGCGCCGGCGACACGGTTTCGTTCACCGGGTTCGTGACGCGCGATCCGGGAACGCCGGCCGACGAATTCACGCTAACTCGGTTCGTGGTCTCTTGCTGCATCGCCGACGCCTTGAGCGTGGAGGTCCACATCGTGGGGGCCCCGCCCGGTGCGTTCAAGAACGACGACTGGGTGACGGCGACCGGGAAGGTCTATCCACTCGCGCAGGAGACGATCCTCGACGCGAGTCAGATCGACAAGGTCGAGCGTCCGAAGCATCCCTACATCACGCCGTAGGGGTCCCGCCCCGGCGTACGTCGTCGGGGGTTACGCCCTGCCGTAGACCGAGACGTGCGACGTGCTCGCTGCGGTGAAGTGCCCTCGTCGCCAATCCGCATAGCGCTCCCGCAACGCGAGCCCTGCCGCGGCCGCGGTCATGTCCATCTCGGATGCCCACATGTAACGAAGCGCGACGGGATAGAGCTTCACGCCCGACTCCGTGATCACGATGTGCTGCGAGTGGATCGTCTGCATCGCAGGGTCGTGACGCGAGACATCGAGCATCACCCTGTCGGGATCCAGATCGACGACGGTCGTCGCCTGGTCGCGGGTGAAACGCGACAGGTCCGGCACGAAGACCTCGACCACGAAAACGCCGTCGTCATCGAGATGCGATGCCACGTTCTCGAAGCAGCGCAGTTGATCTTCCTGAGCGGTGAGCGCGAACAACGTGTTGAAGACGAGGTAGATCAACCGGTACGTCCCCGGCACTCCGACGTCGGCGAAATCACCGATGGTCACGGGGACGTCCGCACCCCCCGGTTTGGCGCGGAGCTTCTCGACCATCCGTTCGGAGAT
>DASSMG010000149.1:0-13153 GCA_035688995.1 Actinomycetota bacterium | reverse complement strand
GTCATGACGCTGTCCGTTCTTCTCGGTGTAGATCACGAGGCTCTTCCCTAGCACCGGATCGAGTAGGTGCTCGAGAGAATCCACGAGGGGAGGGCGATTGAGGATCTGCCACGAGAGGAAGCGGTGGTACAGCGACGGAAGCGTGGCATCGTCGTCGTCGACGCCCACCGCGCACTTCAACCACCAGTAAGGGGAGTGCAGCGCGTGCGCGAAGTGCGAACCGACGGGCTGCAGATCGTTGCGTTCCAGTTTCGAACGGAGCTCGTGGTCCCGATAGATCCTGACGTGTCCCCCCGAGGCCGTGTGATACCTCTCCGACAGCGCCCAGCAGACGCGCTCCGGCCAGAAGCGGGGCACGGTCACGGCAGCGGTAGCTCCCGGTTTGAGAACCCGGGCGATCTCGGCCATGGCGTTCTCGTCGTCGGGGATGTGTTCGAGGATCTCCGACGCGATCACGTGATCGAACGAACCGTCGCGGAAGGGAAGCTTCAGCGCATCGGCCCGGACCGCGAGCGTCGCCACTCCTTCGTCGACGTCGCCGACCTCGGCCATCGCGGCCGCCATCGCGGCGACATCCCCGAGGACCTCGAACTTCAGGTCGACCGCGATCACGTGAGCTCCGCGGCGTAGCGCTTCGAAGGTGTGGCGCCCGCCCCCGCATCCGAGATCGAGAACCACGTCGCCGGCCCGGACCCGGAGCTTGTCGAAGTCGAGAGTCAGCACCGTCCGACCGCCTGACGGTAGACGTCGATCGTTGCCTGCGCGGCTGCCCGCCACGTGAAGTGCTCCAGCACGCGCGCTCGTCCCGCGGCACCGAGACGGTCTCGCAACCCGGCGTCGCCGAGCAGCGTCGTCACCGCGGCCGCGATGGCACCGGCATCGCCTGGTGGAACGAGAACCGCGGTTCCCTCGGTCCCAACGACCTCGGGGAGAGCCCCGCCGGTCGTTGCGACGAGGGGCACGCCGCACGACATCGCCTCGACCGCCGGTAGCGAGAACCCTTCGTACACCGAGGGCACGACCGCGACCTCGGCGCGGGCGTACTCGGCGACGAGGTCGAGCCACTCCAGGCCCGCCTTGAAAGTGACGGCGTCCTCGAGATCGAATCGCGCGATGGCGGCGGCGATGGCGCCGCGCGGCTTCTTCTTGCCGACGACCACGAGGTGCACGTCGTCTCGCTCCGTCCGCATCTTTGCGATCGCTTCGAGGAGGAAGACGAGGCCCTTGAGCGGCAACTCCGACGAGGCGGTCGTGATGACGCGCCCGGGGACCCGCGCGATGTCGGCCACGGGACGGAAGAGGTCCGTATCCACCCCGTTGTGGACCACGGAGATGCGGCTCTCGGAGACACCGAACTCCCGACGGATGTCGTCGCGAGCGGCGGCCGAGACGGTGATTACTTGTTGTAGACGGCGGGCGACCCGCGCTTGCATGCGTGTGAATGCGTACCAACGCTTGAGACTGAGACGCTTCTTCCAGTCGGGCGCCGCAGCAACTTCGTGGTCGCGATCGATCGAGCAGGGATGGTGGATCGTCGCCACGACGGGGAGACCCAACCGCTCGATCCCCAGCAATCCGTAGGCGAGCGACTGGTTGTCGTGGACGATGTCGAACTCGGATCGGCGGCGCCGCAGCATCCGTGCCGCGCGCAAGCTGAACGTCAGTGGTTCGGGATATCCGGCGGCGCACATGATCCCGAATTCCGCGACGTCGATCGCATCCCGGAACTCGGACGGGCGCGGCACCCGGAACGGGTCCTCGGGCCGGTAGAGGTCGAGACTCGGCAGGCGCGTCATCGGCACCCCGTCGTGGAGCTCGGGATAAGGGGGCCCTGCGAACACTTCGACGTGGTGGCCCTCGTCCATCAGAGCCTTGGTCAGATGCCTGACGTAGACCCCCTGCCCCCCCGAGTGCGGGTTCCCGCGGTAAGTGAGGAGCGCTATGCGCAGGGGGTCCGAGTTCATGGGGCGCCAACCCTACTAACGGCCGCTCTCAGTTCCGGCCGGCGGATACGATGGCCGCGATGTCTGACGGTTTGAGTTTCTCTCTCACGGACGAGCAGGTCGCGTTCCGGCAATCGGTCCGCCAGCTGGTCGAGGACAAGATCGCGCCGCGGGCGGCCGAGATCGACGAGCAAGACGAATACCCCTGGGACGTCGACGAGATGCTCGTCAAGAACGGATTCGCCGGCGTCTCCTACCCGGAGGAGCACGGGGGAGCGGGCGGTGGAGCCGTCGAGCTGTGCCTCCTCGTCGAGGAGATCTCCCGGATCTGTGCCGGGGTCTCGCTCATCCCGGCGGTCAACAAGCTCGGTGCGATCCCCATCCTTCTGGGCGGGACGGACGAGCAGAAACAACTCGTCTGCTCGGGCATCACGAATGGTGAGCACCGGATGTCCTACTGCCTCACCGAGCCGGGATCGGGCTCCGACGCCGCCGCGATGCGAAGTCGCGCGGTGCGGGACGGCAGCGACTGGGTCATCACCGGCTCGAAGCGCTTCATCACGGGGGCCGGGGCATCGGATCTCTACACGTACTTCGCGGTGACCGATCCCGACGGCCCGAAGGGCAAGAACATCACCGCGTTCCTCGTGTCGTCGGACATGGACGGGTTCTCGCTCGGCCGCAAGGAAGACAAGATGGGGATCCGCGGATCACCCACCCGCGAGGTCATCCTCGACAACGTTCGGGTGCCCGCAGATGCCGTGATCGGTGAGGTCGACCGTGGGTTCCAACTGGCGATGCGCACCCTCGATTTCTCCCGGCCGACCGTCGCGGCCCAAGCTCTCGGGATCGCTCAGGGAGCGTTCGATTTCGCGGTCGAGTACTGCCGCGAGCGCAAACAATTCGGTTCCCCGATCGCGGCGTTCCAGGGGATGCAGTTCATGTTCGCCGACATGGCGATGAAGATCGAAACCGCCAGGATGGCCGTCTACCGGGCCGCGGTGGCGGTCGATTCGGGCGCCGCCGACGTCTCCTACTGGGCCGCGATCGCCAAGGCGTACGCGTCCGACACCGCGATGGCGGTGACGACCGATTGCGTTCAGGCCCTCGGCGGCTACGGCTACATCCGCGAGTACCCGGTCGAACGTTTCATGCGCGACGCGAAGATCACCCAGATCTACGAAGGGACGAATCAGATCCAGCGCGTGGTCATCGCGCGCCAGATCTTCGGACGTCTCTGATGGTCAAGGTCGCGCTCCCGCCGCCCGACACGGTCACCGATCTAGGACCCGGTGGCGGGTCCGAGTGGGTCTATCTGATGAAGGCGCGTCACGACATCGACGCCCACCTCCTGGCCGGTCGTCTCGAGGAGGCCGGGATCGAGACCCGCTCCTTCGTCGACCGCAATGCCCCGGGGGCATGGCTCTACGGCGGGTCGAACCCGTGGGCGCCGGTGACGGTGATGGTCCGCCGCTTCCAATACGAGGACGCCAGGATCGTCCTCGCCGAGATCTCGTTCGACGGGCCCAGCGCGATCGAGTCTTCGGGGAGCCGAAGCCCGGAGTTGAGGCGGTCGTTCCCCGTCCTGTGGTGGACCACGGCCCTGCTGCTGGGCCTGGTAGTGAGCGTGCTGATCCTCGGCCAGATCGCCCGAGCGACCTCCCTGCCGGCCGTCTCGAGGCCCGAAACCGTCACGCGCTAAAGGTTTCTTGCCGGCCTGCCGATGTATATCGTTCGCCCCTGTTGACCTTCCTGCTTTTTCCAGTTACTCTCCGCGCAAGGCACGCGTCGAGGGGACGTGTGAAAAGAGGAGAGGGGCATGATGCGCAAGACGATCGCGGCGTTAACTGCGCTACTGGCAGTATCGATGTTCGGCACGGCGGCGCTGGCCAACAGCGTCCACTTCAAGAGCGGTCCCACGTTCACCGACAACGGCACCACGCTTACCGCGTCGGGTTCGCTGGCCGGGCTCGGTAACGACGACGTGACGATCACGCTCACGGCGGTCGGCACCGCCACCAAGATCACCTGCACCAACCCGGGCGGGAACCAGGCCCCCGGCCAGAACCGGCCCCGCACCATGACGACCGGTTCGCAGTCGATCCCGGCCACCAAGATCAAGAACGGCAACGTGTCGTTCAGCGTCACCACGGGCCAGCCGGCTCCCCTCAGCGCCAAGGCCGCGGGGTGCCCGAACAACAACTGGACGGCGACGATCGACGACGTCACGTTCTCGAGCGCCACGATCACCGTGGTGCAGGGTGGGCAGACGGTCCTTCAGAAGACCTACTCGCTCTAAGACACACAGCAGCTTCGAAAAGGGCCCGGCTTCGGCCGGGCCCTTTCTCTGTCTGCGATCGGTTCGCGGATCGCTTTTTCCGGTCTTCACATCTTTTTGACGCGTCGCGCCTCATAATCGCAATCCGTGCGACGACTCTTCAAGCGTGATCCCGACCCGTTCTCAACCAGCCGCTACGACGGCATCGTCAGAGGCGTGAAGACGCGCGAGCGAAAGCACATGCGGCACTGGTGGCAGTGGGCCATCGTGGCCGTGCTGGTCGTGCTCCTGGCCATCGGCGGCTACGGCGTGCGCCTCTACTTCCACACGCAGGGGCAGTTCCAGCACGACATCGGAACCGTGACGCCGCGCACCGAGCCGCTCACTCCCTTCAACGCGCTGCTCGTGGGGTCCGACTCGCGGGCCGGGCTGACCCCTGAGGAACAGGAATCGCTGGGAGCGAATGCGGTGGGCGGCGAACGTGCCGACACTTTGATCCTGGCCCACATCGACCCTGCGAACAATCACGTCGTGATGATCCAGTTCCCGCGCGATCTCTGGGTCCCGATCGCGGGGGCTGGAACGAACAAGATCAACTCCGCGCTCGAGGGCGGACCCGACGAACTCGTCAGGACGGTCAAGAACCTCACCGGGCTGCCCATCAATCAGTACGTCCAGGTAAACATCGCCGGCTTCCGCGACCTCGTGGACGCGATCGGCGGCGTGGACGTCTGCATCACCGAACCGATCCCGTTCGATCCGCACACCGGCATCGAGATCACCGAGGACGAACTGGGGATGGTTCACTTCGACGGCGATCGGGCTCTTAGGTTCGTTCGCTCCCGTCACTTCACGACGGGAGACTTCGAGCGCATCCAGAATCAGCAGAAGTTCATCGCTGCAGCGATCAACAAGATCGTGTCGGGTTCGACGTTCCTCCATCCGTCGCGGATAACGAAGCTCGCCGAGGTGGCCGGGAAGAACCTGGTGACCGACCAGAACACGACGATCAATGGACTGCGCCATCTCGCCGAACGTCTGCGGGGCTTCGATCCGGAGCATTACGAGGCCTACATCGCTCCCAACGACGGGATCGGGAACGTGGACGGCATCTCGACGGTCGTTTACGACGAGGCCGCGTCGAAGGTGATGTTCGAGGCGATCAAGAACAACGAATCCCCGGCCGAGGCCGACGGAGTGCCCAGCATCGAGCCTTCGACGATCCGCGTCGGCGTCTACAACGGGACCGGCATCGACGGCACCGCGACCACGGCGGCGAGCGAGCTCGAGGACGCGACCGACATCGGCGACGGTCCCGTCGACGTCGTCGAGATCGCCGACGCCGCGCACCACAACTTCAAGGAAACCGTCGTTCGGTACCGGCCCGACGCCTCGAAGATGGCGGAAGTGGTTGCCGCGGCCATCCCGGGAGCCCGGCTCGAGGAAGGCCCGACCGATCCCGATGCCGATGTGGCTGTGATCGTGGGCACGCGGTTCCGAACCAAACAGCTCGTGGAGATCATCCCGATCCCGATCCCCAAGCCGGGCGAGGTTCCCGAGATCTGTCGCGGGGGGTAGGAAGTCGTCGTGAACGACGACTGGGTCTTCCGTACCCGTGAGGCGACCGGCGATACCGCGGGCGCCCTCGTTCTTCTCCACGGTCGCGGCGCCGACGAGAACGACCTCTGGCCGCTTCTCGACATGCTCGATCCGGACCGTCGCTTACTCGGCATCTGCCCGCGGGCGCCGTTGAGCCTGCCTCCGGGGGGCGCGCACTGGTACGTCGTCCGAGGGGTTGGCTATCCCGACCCGTCGTCGTTCTTGCCCACCTACGAACGGTTGCAGGCGTTCTTCGATGGGTTCCTCGCCTCGCGCGGTATCGCGACGGACCGCGTCGTTCTCGGTGGGTTCTCGCAAGGTGCGGTGATGTCCTACGCGCTGGGACTTGGCGCCGGGCGCCCGCGCCCCGCCGCCATCACCGCGTTCAGCGGCTTCATCCCCACGGTCGAAGGCTTCGAGATGGACCTGACCGGTCTCGACGGTTTCCCGGTCGCGATCGGTCACGGGACCTACGACCCGATCATCGAGGTTCGCTGGGGGCGCGACGCGAAGAAGAAGCTCGAGGACGCGGGTGCGGACGTCAGCTACCGCGAGTCACCGATGCCGCACTCGATCGATCCGGAGTGGGTCGCCGAGGTCGCCGGGTTGATCGGCCGCGTCGTTTAGACGAGCAGGCTCTCGAACAGCTCCTCGTAGCGCGCCGCGATCGCGGCCGGCGAAGCATGGTTCTCGATGAAGCGCCGTCCCGACTCACCCATCCGCTGCAGCTCTGCGGGTTCGCGTGTGAGCCGGTCGATGGCTTTCGTCAGGGATTCGGGATCGTCGGGGGCGACGGCGACGCCCGCACCGGAGCGTTCGACCACGGTTGCGATGTCGCTTCCCTCATCCACGCTCGCGACGACGGGCCGCCCGGAGGCCAGGATCGAATAGAGCTTGGATGGGAAGCTGCTGGAGGCCAGCCCCTTCTTGAGAGGGATCACGTGAAGGTCCGCCGCGGCGAGCACCTCGGGAAGCCGGTCGAGCGGCTGCATGTCGACGAACGTGACGTTCGCTAGTCCTTGCGCCCTGCGTTCCAGGCTCGAGCGCTGCGCTCCCTGGCCGTTGATCACGAAGGCGATCCGATCGTCGTGCGCCAGCGCGGAGGCCGCATCGATGAGCGCGTCGAGGGATTGCGACATGCCCACGTTGCCCGCGTACATCACGACGATCTTGTCCCCGAGGCCGAACTCGCGCCGGTAGCCGTTGTTGCGATCGCCCGGCCGGATCGTCTCGGAATCGACGAAGTTGGGGATCGTGTGGACCTTGCCCGCGTCGGCGACCTTGGCTGCGACGTTCTCGTGAAGGTCTTCGGACAGCACGGTGACCGCGTCGGCCAGCGCGTAACACCGCCTCTCGAGCCACCGTGCGGCCGAGATCACCGAGGGATTCGACAGGTGCCCCAGTTCGATGGCGACGTCGGGGAACACGTCCTGGATGTTGAACACGAATCGAGCCCGTCGGGCGCGGGCGATCGCGGCCCCCGTGAGACCCAGCGTCAGAGGCGGCGAGATCGCGACGACGATGTCGGAGCGATGCCCGCGCAGACCGACCGTTGCCGCGAGCGTCGAGAAACCACCGAAGCCGAGCGCTCGGCGAAGGATGTTCGTCTTGTCGGCCACGGGGAAGGGGTGCACGCGGGTGATCGACCCCCACGGAGTGTCTTCCCTGCGGACGAGCCGCCCCTCGTAGCCGGATTCGATCTGGTGCGTTCGGTACCAGGGGAGCGCGGTGACGACGTCGATGTGGTGGCCGCGCTCGGCCAGTTCCTCGACGATGCGCGTCCAGATCGTCCCCGTGGGGGCGACGTCGGGTGCGAAGTGGGGGAGGACGGCGACGATCTTCACAGCGTCGTCTCCATCACGCTCCGATACGACCGCTCGAGGATCTCGGCGGACCGGGTCCACTCGAACTGACGGGCGCGCTCGCGCCCGGCCTTGCCGAGCTGTGCCCGGCGCTCTTCGTCCTCGATCAGATCGCGCATCGCTTCGGCCCATTCCTCGGCGTTGTCCGGCGAGCACAGGATGCCGCAGGTCCCGACCACTTCGGGGATCGCGGTCGCGTTCGCGGCTACGACGGCACATCCCCGCGACATCCCTTCGAGGACGGGGGCCCCGAACCCCTCGAAGCGTGACGGGAACACGACTGCGATCGCCTCCTGGTAGAGCGCCGCGAGATCGCGTTCGGGAACGTAACCCAATCGCTTCACGGAATCACCGAGGCCGAGGTGCGAGATCTCCTGCGCCAGCCGTTGTTCCATCTGCTTGGCCGTCGCCCATTCCTTCCACGCCGCGGGCCCCGTGAACACGAGCGACGCATCGGGGTGCGTCCGCTGCAACTGAGCGAGGGCCTCGATCACGACGAGGTGGTTCTTGTGCGGGTAGGTCGCCGCGGGATACAGGAAGAAAGGTCCTCGGATACCGAAACGTTCGCGGACGTCGGGATCCTCCACGCGGTCGTCGCGCGGAGCGATCCCGTGCGGCACTGTTACGACGATGCTGGGATCGATGTTCAGCCGCTCGATCACGGTTCGGCGCGTGAACTCACTCGGGGTAAGGATCAATCGTGCGCTTTCCGCCGACCGAGGGACCATGGTCTTCAGATAGATCAGCTTCGTCCGCGTGAAGTACTCGGGATAGAAGAGGTACTGAAGGTCGTGCAGCGTGAGAACGGTCCTCCCGGTTCGGATGATCGGAACTATCCCGCCGGCGTGGTGCAACACGTGGATCGACTGCTCGCGCGTCTGACGTGCGAGCCACGTGTTCTCCCCGGCGACCCGGAACGACTTCCATTGACCCGTCACCGGCGCGTAACTCACTTCGAAATGAGACGCCAGGTCGGGGTGCGCGGTGGCGAACTGGGGCAGCGCGAAGAGGCGGTACTCGAGTTCCGGGTCGCGGATGTCGCTCTCGGCGAGACCCTGGAGCAATCGGGTGGTGTATGTCTCGGACCCACCCACGACGCCGGGCACCATCCACAGGAGGTTGACGCCGACCCGGATCACCGCACCGCTCCGATCCCCAGCTCGTAGGCGTCGAGCAATCTCTCCGCGGTCGCTTCCCACGTGTAGGCGCGGGCCCTCTCGCGACCTCGCTGCGCGAGACGATCGCGTAGCGAGGCATCGTCAAGAAGGTCCTGCAGTGCCTCCGCCATCGCCGTTTCGTCGCGCGGGTCGACGAGTCGTCCGGCGTCGCCGGCGAGCTCTTCGGTCGATGTCCCCGCAGACGTGATCACTGCGGTGGACTGAACCATGGCTTCGAGCACCGGGAATCCGAAGCCCTCCCACAGACTCGGCCAGCACAGGAGATCGGCACGTGCGTACAGAGCGGTCAGGTCGCGGCGTCCCACCCACCCGAGGGACCGAACGCGGGGGGTGCCCGAGACGAGCTCCGCGAGGTCCTCGTTCCACCCCGTCGGTCCCACCAGCACCAACTCCGCGTCGGTGTCAACGCGGCGCCACGCACGGAGAAGGCGAGGCAGGTTCTTTCGTGGCTCGATCGTGCCGGCCCACACAACGAAGCGACCGTCGATCCCGAGTCGCCGGACCGACGCTTCGGCCTCTCCCGGGTCGATCGCGGTTTGGTCGACGCCGAGTGGGACGACGTGGACGCGACCTCCCGCGAACCCCGCTTCGAGGCAGTCGTCGGCGGTCGCTCGCGACGGGCACAGGATCATGTCGGCATCGGCCAGAGCGCAGGCGAGACCGCGTTTGAAGAACGAGAGACCGTGACGGGTGAAGTGCGTGGGGTCGCGCACGAATGCGAGATCGTGGATCGTCACGGCGAGGGGAGCGGAACGCGGGGGCACCGCGAGCGAGGTCGCGTGGATCAGGTCGACCGGTCCCGTGGCACCTTCGACCGCGGGCCGTCGCCATCGATGCCACGACTCGTAAAGAGCGATCCGGGGCAGTCCGAGGTGGGCCACCGGCACCGGAGGCCGCCATTCGGGCTCCGGAAGGTGCCGATGACGCGCCGCAACGCCGATCACGGTCGTCCCCGACGTCGCCGTCAGCCCGCGGGCCATACCGAGTGCGGCGACCGCGGTTCCTCCCGGCACCCGGTGCCAGCATTGTTCGAGAGTCATGGCGACGCGTAAGGGTTCGGACACTCACGAATCCTCCCATGTGCGCTTCGCGCGCGGCCGTACCATGGCGTCGTGGAACTAGACGGAAAGAGAGTTGTCGTTACCGGCGGAGCCGGTTTCCTCGGGCGCGCGGTATCCGAGAGACTGCAGGCGCGGGGCGCGGGAGATGTCGTCGTCGTGCGCAGTCGTGATTACGACCTGACGAACTGGGACGCCGTGCAGAAGATGTTCGCCGATGCGTCGCCCGACGTAGTGATCCACATGGCAGCGCGCGTCGGTGGCATCGGGGCCAACATGGGCGCGCCTGCGGACCTCTATCTGAGCAATCTGTTGATGGGGACCTACGTCATCGAGGAGGCGCGGCGGCGGGACGTGCCCAAGACGGTCGTGCTTGGGACGATCTGCTCGTATCCCAAATTCGCGCCGATCCCATTCCGCGAGGAATCGTTATGGGACGGCTATCCCGAGGAGACGAACGCCCCCTACGGGATCGCCAAGAAAGCGTTGCTGGTGCACGCGCAGGCGAACCGCGCGCAGTACGGACAGAACGCGATCTATCTCCTACCCGTGAATCTCTACGGGCCCGGCGACAAGTTCCATCCGTCGATCTCGCACGTGATCCCGGCCCTGATCAAGAAGTTCGTCGAGGCCGCCGACGCCGGCGCGTCGCGCGTCGACGTTTGGGGCACGGGCCAAGCGACGCGGGAGTTCCTCTACGTGGACGACTGTGCAGATGCGATCGTGACCGCGACCGAGGCCTACGACGGAGCCGAGCCCGTCAATCTCGGGTCGGGCGAGGAGATCTCGATCGGGGACCTCGCCGGGCGGATCGCTTCTCTCGTGGGATGGGACGGGGAATTGCGCTGGGACACCACGAAACCCGATGGGCAGCCGCGTCGAAGGCTCGACGTGTCGCGCGCCGAGGAGTTGTTCGGGTTCCGCGCGAAGACGCCGTTGGACGAGGGACTGCGGCGCACGATCGATTGGTATCGCTCGCATCGTGAAGAGGCCGAGGCCGTAACGTTTTGACCCTCCGGGTAGCGCTCGATCACGGGCCGCTGCTCGACCCTCCGACGGGGATCGGTCGCTACACGCGCGAGCTCGCCGAACACCTGACCGTTCAGGGCGTCGACGTCGCTCCGTTCGCGATCTCGTTGCGCGGGTCCCGGCCGGGCATCCCAACGTGGCGGATGCCGGCGAAGGTGGTCCACGCGGCATGGCGAGCGTTCGGCCGTCCCTCTTTGGAGAGCCTCGTCGGCCGCGTCGATGTCGCGCACGGAACCAACTTCGTGGCGCCCGTCGCCGGCGCACCGGCGATAGTCACCGTCCACGACCTCTCGTTCCTCGACGCGGACGCGGCCCCCGTCCGCCGTCACTGGGCCCGGATGGTCCCGTGGTCGGTGGAGCGCGCCGCGCGGGTCCTCGTTCCCTCCCACGCGGTGGCCGGCGAGATCCAGGATCACTACGGCATCGACCCCGCCAAGATCGTCGTTACTCACGAGGGGGTTTCGAGGACGTTCTTCGGCGCGATGCCGATGGCCGACTCCGTGCTGGCCGAGCGAGGTATCCGGCGCCCGTTCGCGCTGGCGGTCGGAACGATCGCGCCGCGCAAGAACCTGCGCCGACTCCTCGCCGCGTGGTCGATCGTGCAACGCGAGCATCCGGAGTGGCAGCTCGTCGTGGCGGGACCGTCCGGGTGGGGTCCCGAACTTCCGGAGACTTCCGGCGTCGTCACGACCGGATGGGTCGGCGACGAAACGTTGCCCGGTCTGCTCGCGGCTGCGGATCTGTTCTGTTTCCCCTCGCTCTACGAAGGGTTCGGGCTTCCGCCCCTCGAGGCGATGGCGGCGGGCACCGCGGCGGTCGTCGGGTCCTACCCCGCGGCGGCCGAAGTCGTGGGCGACGATGCCGTGATCGTCGATCCGGGCGATGTCGCATCGATCGCCGCCGGTATCGCCGGTTCCATCGGGGATGAGGCCCGGCGGGCCGATCTCGCCCGCCGCGGGAGGGCGCGCGCAGCGGCCTTCACCTGGGAACGAACCGCCCGTCTGACCCTCGAAGCGTACCGAGCCGCCGCGGAGGGCGGCTCCTCATAGGTCTTCAGTTATCGCGCTTTTCGGGCGAAGATGTACAGATGCGACTCAAGGTAGCGCTGGTTGCGGCGTGCACGCTCGCGTTCGGGATCGTTTCCGCGGACGCCGCGAGCGCGCGCACGACCGTCATCATCGACGGCGGTGGGTGGGGTCACGGGATCGGCATGTCCCAGTACGGCGCCTATGGCAGGGCGCTGCGCGGCGACTCGGCGAAGAAGATCCTGCAGCACTACTACTCGGGATCCGACGTCGCCACTCGCGACATGTCGTTCATCCGGGTGGGGCTGCTCCAGGGCCGCACCGAGATCACCGCGTCCTCGGCCCCCATGAGCGCGGGCGGCGGCTTGGTCGTGTTCAAGGTCCAGGGCACCAAGGGCCGCATCGCCAAGGGTGGCCCCGATGCCACCTTCCGGGTGGTCCGTTCCGGAACCGGCGGGATGCGGATCTACAAGAACGGGAACCTCGTGAAGAAGGATGGTCACCGCGTCTTCGGATCGTCAAGCACGCCGGTCGTTATGAAGTACGAGATGCACGACTCACTCGTTTCGATAGGCGGGAAGTCGTACCGATACGCGTATGGCCGCATGGAGTTCAGTACGTACTCGTCGTCGTGTGGTGACGTGAAGGTCTGTCTGCGACTGGTACTCGTGCTTCCGATGCAGAAGTACGTCTACGGCCTCGGCGAGGTGCCGAGCTCGTGGCCCGATGCCGCGCTACGAACCCAGGCGATCGCGGGCCGGACCTACGCCTACGAGAAGATCCTCCGCAACGACCAGAAGCTCTACCCCTGTGCCTGCGCGGTCTACGACTCGGTCATCGACCAGGCCTACATCGGCGACGCGAAGCGAACGGGCTCGGGGGCCTACTGGGACGACTGGAAGTCGGCCGTCGATGACACGCGGGGACAAGTCGTGGTGTACCACGGCGACCCCATCCAGGCCTTCTACTCGTCGTCGTCGGGCGGTTACACCGAGAACAACGAGAACGTATGGGGAGGGACGGCGGTGCCGTATCTGCGCGGCGTCCCCGACGGCCCCGACGCGGTCTCTGCGAACCCCAATCACACCTGGAGGGTCACGATGGGGTGGCGGGCCTTCAAATCCGTGGTTCAGAGCCACTATTCGGTCGGCGATCTCCAGCACGTGGACTTCCCCAAGCCC
>DASSMG010000148.1:0-2223 GCA_035688995.1 Actinomycetota bacterium | reverse complement strand
GAGCGAAGACGAGTGCAGGTACAGCGTGTTCGTGGCGCGTTCTTCGTTCGGGGCGACCCACGTGTCGCTCGACGATGCGATCAACAGAGCGAGGTGGTGGTCGCGCGGGACGATGTAGTCCTTGTCGATGAACTCGAGGTCGAAGCGGTAGGTCTTGTCGGGCACGAGGTCCTTACCGTGCTCGAGCGAGTCGTTGTAGCGGGCGTTAAGGAACGCACGGGAGATGACGCTGCAGCCGCCGCTCGACGGGACGTCGCACAACACGGCGACGAAGTGGGTCGATGGTGAATCGCTGCTCGCACTGAGGTGCAGCACCGGGCGGCCCTCGATCCTGAGGCCGGACGACTTCGGGATGTCGACCCGCACGAACCGGCGGCCTTCGCCGACGCCGCGCAGCATCTCGGACTCGGTCAGGGCACCGTCGTCGAGATACGTGAAGTCGTCGCCCTTGAGCGGGAGCGATGCGTGGTGGTCGCTCCCCCAGTCGTTCTGGAGATGCCACTGCTTGTCGTTGGTCTGGACGCGCACCGCGGGCTCGTTCTCGACGCCGTTGTGGATCCCGTACAACCAGCGCTCGAACCACGCGGTCAGGAACTTGTCCCAGTCGGGATAGTTGCCCCGCGGCGATGCGTGCGGCCACTGCCCCAGCACCATCGCTTTCTCGGTGTTCAACGCGTGGAACCACGAGGTTCCCTCCCACGTCTTGACGTTGAAGTCGATGAGGCCGTGACTGATCAGCACCGGAACCTTGACCTGGTCGGCGAGCCGGAGATAGTCGCGTTCCTTCCAGAACGCGTCGTAGTCCGGTTGCGTGTCGTATCCCGCTAGTGCTTTCTCGACGCGCTCACAGAGGCTCCACCGCATCGCGATCTGCTTGGCGCTCGTTATCGAGCCGGGGTCGGGAGGCGGCGCGAATCCGTAAGCGAACATGAAGTCGGTGGGCGTGTCGCCGGGTGGGTCGATGTCGTCGGACTCGCCCGAGTAGGTAGCGCGCGCTCCTTGTTGGTACGCGTATCCCCACCACCGGCTGATAGCGGAGACCGGGACGATCGTCGCGAGGTGCGGAGGGTTCTCGACCGCAGCCGCGTTCGCGGTGGTCCCGTCGTACGACGCGCCGGTCATCGCGACCTTCCCGTTCGACCACGAACGTGTGCCGAGCCACTCGACGAGGTCGTAGCCGTCGTGCCGTTCCTTGATGCCGCCGTAGTCCCAGCAACCGCCCGAGTTGTAGGTCCCGCGCACGTCGGCCCGCACGTATGCGTACCCCTGCGGAACGAACATGGCGGCATCGCCCGAGGGGAGGTTCGCCTCGTTGCTGTCGAGTGCGTAATAGAGGGCGTGGTACGGGGTGAGGCTCAGGATCACGGGGACCTTGACGCCGTTGGTGACCGGCCGCCAGATGTCCGCCGACAGTTCGACGTCGTCCCGCATGGGGACGCGGACCCGTTCGTAGGTGAACTCGGGGTAGGCGCCCGGCCCCGGGGGCGTAGCCCCGGTCGAGGCGGCGCCGGCGGCCGCGGGCAGCCCCACGCAGGTGAGGGCGCCCAGGATGAAGAGAGCCAGCAAGCGGCGAGTCATGCCGGGAAGATTCGCCGCCGGGCGTCAGCCTCCTACGGGGCGTGCGAGGCGGGATCCGGACCCAAACGGACGCTCATCCCCAACCCCTACAAAGAAACGATCGCTTTTCGAACGTTTTCTCGCGTCGGTTCGGGCTGCTAGTGGTTGTGGGCCTTCACCGCCGAGAGGACCTCGGCGCAGAGATTGAAGTCATCGACGATCTCCGGGATCGCGTATGCCAGGTACTTACCGGTCCTGTCTCGCAGCTTGACGCTGTAATCGCCGCTGCTGTTCGTAAGAGTCTGTTTCACGAACCTGAACTCGGTCCCGGACTTCCGGTAGATCCAGACGCGAGCCGAGTGCGTGCAGCCGACGTACTGATCGATGGCACCGACGTGACCCTTGGCAACCAGGTGTCGTTTCAGGGCCAGCGACACGGTGCGTCCGTGCTCGACCGGGGTCGGGAAGTCATGGGGGTTCGGGCTCATCTCGTCGGCGATCTGGTAGAGCGAGTAAGCCGAGACATCGAAGTAGGGGCCGAACTGGACCCCGGGGAAGGCGCTGCTGCTGTAGCTGTTGACCGACTCGAGATACGAGTTGGCGAAGACGGCGTCGTTGGCGATCCATCCGCCGCCGCTGGAGCCCCCGGTCATGTCGCACATGACG
>DASSMG010000147.1:0-4082 GCA_035688995.1 Actinomycetota bacterium | reverse complement strand
GGCGAGGGCAACGCCGACGGCGAAAGCCACAACCGCTCGTGGAACTGCGGCTGGGAGGGCGAGACCGACGATCCGGAGGTTCGCAACCTGCGCGAGCGTCAGAAGCGCAACTTCCTGACGACACTGGCGCTGTCCCAGGGCGTTCCGATGATCCTCGGCGGCGACGAGATGGGTCGCACCCAGATGGGCAACAACAACGCGTACTGTCAGGACAACGAGATCTCGTGGGTCGACTGGGCCTTAAGGGACGAGAACATCGCGTTGCTCGGGTTCACGCGGCGGTTGATGGATTTCCGCAGGCGTCATCCCGTGTTCCGGCGACGCCGCTTCTTTCGAGGAAGAGAGATCTACGGGTCCGGGACGCGCGACATCGCGTGGCTCACACCCGCGGGAACCGAGATGACCCACGACGAATGGAACACCGGATACGCGCGCTCCATCGGCGTCTTCCTCAACGGCGACGAAATCCCGGACCCAGATCCCGAGGGCCGTCGCATCACCGACGACTCCTTCCTGCTGTTGTTCAACGCGCACGATGCCGCCATCGACTTCACGCTTCCGGACGAGGAATGGGGACGGGTGTGGGTCGAGTCCATCGACACGAACGATCCGGCACCTCGGGACGCGTCGCCCGAGTACAAGGCCGGCGCCCAGGTCCGGGTCGAGACGCGCTCGATCGTGGTGCTTCGTCGTGACCGATAGACGCGCGATCCCGCGGGCGACCTACCGGGTCCAACTGCACCGCGGGTTCGGGTTCGACGACGCCGCCGCGGTGGTGCCGTATCTCGCTCGCCTCGGCATCAGCCACCTCTACTGCTCGCCTTATCTCCAGGCGGTGCTGGGTTCGATGCACGGTTACGACGTCGTCGACCACACGCGGCTCTCCGACGACCTGGGGGGTCCCGACGCTCACGCGCGGCTGGTCGACGCTCTCGACGCGGCGGGGATGAGCCACATCGTCGACGTGGTGCCGAACCACATGGCCGTCACCGAACGGGCCAATCGGTTGTGGTGGGAGGTCCTGCGCGATGGGCCCGAGAGCCGCTACGCCGGGTTCTTCGACATCGACTGGGATCCGCCGGAGAGCAAGCTCCGGCGCGTGGTGCTCGTTCCCATACTCGGCGATCGTTACGGCCGCGTGCTCGAAGGTGGGCAGCTGGCAGTCGACATGGCCGACGGCGAGGTCGTCATCCGGTACTTCGATCACGTCTTCCCCGTCGCTCCCGCCAGCCTGACGCCGATCTCGTCGGATGTCGATGCCGCGATCGAAGCCGCCAACAAAGACGTCGAGGTGTTGCACGAACTCCTCGAGAGGCAGCACTACCGACTGGCTTACTGGAAGACCGCGGGGCAGGAGCTGAACTACCGTCGCTTCTTCGCGGTGAACGAGCTGGTCGCGTTGCGCGCCGAGAATCCCGACGTCTTCGATCACGTGCATTCACTGGTGCTCGACCTCGTCCGCTCCGGTCGCTTGCAGGGGCTGCGCATCGATCACATCGACGGCCTGCGCGACCCCGAGGACTACCTGCAGCGCCTTCGCGGCGAGGCTCCGGGGGCCTACCTCGTCGTCGAGAAGATCCTGGAGCTCGGCGAATCGTTGGCGGACTGGCCGGTCGAAGGAACGACCGGATACGACTTCATGAACGAGATCTTCAGGGTCTTCATGGACCAGTCGGCCGAGAAGACGTTCACCGACCTGTACTCGGAGATCACCGGGCGCGTTGCGGACATCGCCGAAGAGGCGCGTCTGAAGAAACACCATCTGATGCGAACCGAGTTGTCGACCGACGTGGACCGTCTCGCCGATCTGTTCGTCCAGGTATGCGAAGCGAACCGCGACCTCCGCGACTACACACGTCGCGAGATCCGATCGGCGATCGCGGAGACCCTCGCATCGTTCCCCGTCTATCGCACGTACGTGCGCAGAGGGGACGTCGACCTCACCGACGAGCACCGGATCGGGACGGCTACCGCCGCGGCCGCAGACCAGCGCGGTGACATCGAGCCCGAGCTGTTCGCCTACCTCGCCGACGTCCTCGCCGCGCGCATGGATGGCGATGAGGCCACGGCGTTCCGTCTGCGGTTCCAGCAGACGTCCGGTGCGGTCATGGCCAAGGGCGTCGAGGACACGCTCTTCTACACGTACAACCGCTTCGTGGCCCTCAACGAGGTCGGTGGGGACCCGGCCACCTTCGGCTCGACTATCGACGACTTCCATGCTGCGATGGCCGCGCGAGCAGCGCGCCTACCCGCTTCGATGATCGCAACGTCGACCCACGACACGAAACGCTCCGACGACGTGCGTGCTCGACTCGCCACCTTGTCGGAGGTCGGCGAAGGATGGGCTTCGACCGTGGAGCGGTGGATGGCACACAACGCCGGCTACCGACTAGAAGCAGGGCCCGACCGCAACGACGAGTACCTGCTGTACCAGACGCTGGTGGGGACATGGCCGGGCGAGGTGTCACCGGACTGGGTCGAACGGATCGTCGGATACATGCGCAAGGCCTCGAAAGAGGCGAAGGAACACACGTCGTGGATCGATCCCGATCCCGATTACGACGACGCCCTCGAGACGTTCGCGCGCGACGTGCTTCGCGATGGCGACTTCACCTCCGACCTGGCCCGCTTCGTCGAGCCCCTCGTGACGCCGGGATGGATCAATTCGCTCGCCCAAGCGCTGGTCAAGTTCACCGCGCCGGGAGTTCCGGACACGTATCAAGGACAGGAGTTGTGGGACCTGAGCCTCGTCGATCCCGACAACCGGCGTCCGGTTGATTACGAACGAAGGATGGAACTGCTGGAACACATCGACGGCATGACGGGGCACGACTTGTGGGAACACGAGCGGGACGGCGGCGCACCCAAGCTGCTGGTGACGGTGACCGCCTTGGCGGTCCGGCGAGAGATGCCCGAAGCGTTCGCCGGGTCCTACGAGCCGCTGCCGATCGAACACTCCGATCGCGGTTTCGGTTTCGTTCGCGGGGGCCGGGTCGTAACCCTTGTCCCACGGTGGCCGGTGGGCGGCGTAGATCACGACGGGGTCGCCCACCTCCCGGGCGGGGTGTGGCGCGATCGATTCACGGGGGCGCATCACGAGGGTGCCCTTCGTCTGGCCGATGCCTTCGCCGGGTTCCCCGTCTGTCTCCTCACGAAGGAGTCCGCGTGACGTCGTCCCTCGCGTTCGTCATCCACTTCCATCAACCGGTGGGCAACCTCGACGATGTGGTGCGTCACGCAACGGAGCGCTGCTACCGGCCTTTCCTCGAACTCCTCGATCGGCACCCGTCGATGCGGATGACGTTGCACTACTCCGGGTGCCTCCTCGAGTGGCTCGAAGCGAACGAGCCGGACGTGACCCAGACGATCAGGCGGCTCAGCGAACGCGACCAGATCGAGCTGATGACCGGCGGGTTCTACGAGCCGGTGCTGGCGGCCTTGCCCCACACCGATCAGGTCGGTCAGATCGAGATGCTCACGAAACACCTGAGAGACGGGTACCTCGCCGACCCCACGGGCCTGTGGTTGACCGAGCGGGTGTGGGAGCAAGACGTCGTGCCCGCCCTCCTCGATGCCGGGGTCCGCTACACGGTCGTAGACGACACGATGTTCCACGGCGTCGGCGTGACCGACGACGACCTGACCGGCGCTTTCGTGACCGAGCAGGACGGCCGACCTCTGCTGCTCTACGCCGGCGATCGTCGGCTCCGCTATCTGATCCCCTACCGGAAGGTCGAGCGTGTCATCGAGCACGTCACCGGCGACGACCGTCTTTACGTCTATGCCGACGACGGCGAGAAGTTCGGTGAGTGGCCCGACACACACGAACGCGTCTACGGCGAGGGATGGTTGGAGTATCTCTTCACGGCCCTGGAAGAGGCCGACGGAGTGACGATGGTGACTCTAGGGGAGCACGCGCGGGAAGCGGTTCCCGTCGGTCGGGTGTACCTGCCGTCGTCGTCCTACGACGAGATGATGACCTGGGCGTTGCCCCCCGAACCGCGGCTGAAGCTGGGCAAAGCGCGACGCGCACTGGAGAAGGAGGATCCCGAGGGGCTGCTTCCATTCCTGCGCGGTGCACC
>DASSMG010000146.1:0-4858 GCA_035688995.1 Actinomycetota bacterium | reverse complement strand
TTGCAGTCGGGGATGGAAGAAGGCGCGAACGAAACGATGCAGCGTCTCGACGAATACATCGCGACCCTTCGTTCCTGAAGCGTCGGTCGATGTGCCGACGTTGGAGCAGGCCTACAGCAACGCCTGAACCCTCGGGGCGATCACCCGAATCTTCGTTCGATCCAATCGACGGCGAAGCGTAAGAGCTCCTTCGCCGGGAAGAGCCGGGTGGTCGCCTCTCCGATCCGTCCCGTTCTTCCGATCCCCGACTCGAGGGCTTCCTCCGCGATCACCTCGAAGGAGTCGCGGTCCCCGACGACGTCGTCGTACGGAAACGCGCCTTTCGATGTGTCGATGTCTTCGATGTCCACCCAGTGTTCACCGGTGGCGTCGAGGACGTAGGCGCGGTAATTGACGATCTTCTTCGGCGTCACCCGGGCGAGCTCTTCGGCGTGGTGCAACAAGGTGATCGTTTCGAGGGGAGCGCCCAACAAGAGCACGTATCCGTCGGCGTCCACGAGCTTCGCCAAAGGCGACCCCGCGCCGTAAGGATGGTGCAGGGGTTGCTCCGCGGTGATTGCCTCCGCACCGGCCCCGATCGCCACGAACCTGGCTTCGGGGTGCGTGCTCGTCACCGCTCCCGGCCACGTTCTCGCTCGTTCGGGTAACCGGCCGACGTAGCGCGCGCCTTCGGACCGGCGGTGGTCGAAGACCGGCGGATCGTTCAGATATGCCGTCCTCACGCGCTCGGGCCATTCGTCGATGTCGAAAGCGTCGTGTTCCCAGCCGACGAGCATGATGATGGTTCCGCTCGGACCGACCGCTTCGAGCAGCGCGGAGATGACCGAGTCCGCCCCTCCGACGACGTACCCGAGCGAGGAGATGCTCGTATGGACCATCACGGTCATCCCGGGGACGACGCCGCATCCCCGGAGTCCGACGACCAGATCCCGCTTGGTTACTGGGGGCCTCGAACGTGATGGATCACTCATCGCGCCACCCATTGTGCGCGACGATGACGTGATGGCGACGGACGCACAGCGCCGACCTCACGTTCACCACTCCGATATGGATGCGGATGAGCGCGCTCGTGTCGTCGAGAGAAGCCTTCGTCTCGAGTACATCTCGCTCGGTTGGAACCTCGTCGAGACCGTCGCCGGCTTCGTGGCGGGCATCGCGGCAGGGTCGGTTGCCCTCGTCGGCTTCGCTCTCGACTCGGTGGTCGAGGCCTCGTCCGCCGCCGCGCTGGTGTGGCGCCTGCGTAACGAAGGCAGTCGTCACTGGGACGTGGAGTCGATCGAGCGGCGCGCGGTGCGTGTCGTTGCGGTCGCGTTCTGGGTCCTGGCGGCGTACGTCGGTGTCCGAGCGGTGATGGATCTGATCGGGCGGGAGGCTCCGAGCGAAACGGTTCCCGGCATCGTCATCGCAGCCGTATCGCTGATCGTCATGCCGGTCCTGGCGGCACGGAAGCGGATGGCAGCGCGCGCTCTGGACAGTCGGGCGTTGCGCGCCGACTCCGATCAGACCTCGCTGTGCACCTACATCTCGGCGTTCCTGCTCGTCGGCCTCGGCGCGAACGCACTGTTGGGATGGTGGTGGGCGGACGCAGCCGCCGCCCTGTGTATCGCGGTGCTGGCCGCCCGCGAGGGCTACGAGCTGTGGACGACCGAGGACTTCTGCGCCCATTGATGAAGAAGGCAGTTGCACCCTAGGTACCCCCCTAGGGTATCCTAGAGATCCGGACCGGATCCCAGGAGGACCCAAATGAGGGGCTACTACGACGACAAGGCCGACATCCTCACCCGCTTGCGGCGCATCGAGGGCCAGATACGCGGCCTCCAGAAGATGGTCGAGAACGACGAGTACTGCATCGACATCCTTACCCAGGTGACCGCCGCCTCGAAGGCGCTCAAGAAGGTTGCGGTTGGTCTACTCGACGACCACATCCGTCATTGCGTGGCGAATCAGAGCGAACCGGACAGGGACATGGTCGCCGAGGCGTCGGCTGCGATCGAGCGCCTGGTGAAGGCCTGATCTTTTCCCGGAACACCGATTAGTTCCCGACGGTTGACCCGTCTAAGTGTTCGCGAGCCGCGCACGGGGCGGCATGCCGATCCACGGGAAAGGTGGGGCAGTACATGAGTGACATGATCAGGACGGAAGGCCTCGTCAAGCGCTACGGGAAGTTGACGGCGCTCGCGGGCCTCGATCTGACCGTCCCGCCCGGAACGGTCCTGGGTTTGCTCGGTCCCAACGGGGCGGGGAAGACGACGGCCGTGCGGATCCTTACGACGCTTCTCGAGTTCGACGAGGGGCACTGTGAGGTCGCCGGGATCGACGTCCGGGCACATCCGGGCAAGGTGCGCGAGAAGATCGGCTTGTCCGGCCAAACCGCGGCCGTCGACGAGCATCTGACCGGTTACGAGAACCTCGACATGGTCGGCCGTCTGTACCACCTGGGCCGCCGCCGTTCTCAAACTCGTGCTCGCGAGCTGCTCGCGCGCTTCGACTTAGTCGATGCGGGAGACCGTCCGGCCAAGACGTATTCGGGCGGGATGCGCCGTCGTCTCGACCTCGCTGCGGCTCTCGTAGCCGAGCCCGAGGTGTTGTTCCTGGACGAGCCGACGACGGGTCTCGACCCCCGGAGCCGCGCGCAGATGTGGGACACGATCCAGGATCTCGTTCGCTCCGGATCGACGGTCCTGCTGACGACCCAGTACATGGAGGAAGCGGATCGTTTGGCGGACGACATCGTGGTGATCGACCGCGGTCACAAGATCGCTCACGGCACCGCGGACGAGCTGAAGAGGCAGGTCGGCGGCGAGCAGATCGAATTGGTCCTCGTCGAGAGGGCCCAGATGCCTGCCGCCCAGGAGATCCTCGAGACCATCGCCGTCGGCGAGGTCCAGGTCGACGAGCAAGGCCGGCGCGTGACGGCCGGGGTCGACGGCGGGCCTGCGGTGTTGGGTCCCGTGCTCGATCGTCTCGCCGAGCGCCACATCGAGGTCGTCGACGTTGGTCTTAGGCGTCCCACGCTCGACGACGTGTTCCTCACGTTGACCGGCCACTCCGCGGAAGAGTCGTCGGAGCCGGCAGATCCCGATCACACCGAAAAAGACGTTCCCGAAGTGCGGGAGAAGGAGGTCGTTGGATGAGCCAGCTCGCTCTCGCTTTTGCAGATGGCGCGGTGGTCGCGAAACGCAACCTCATCAAGATCAAGCGCGTTCCGGAGGTTCTCGTCTGGACGACGATGTCGCCGATCATGTTCGTGCTGTTGTTCGGTTACGTCTTCGGTAGCTCGATCCACATCCCCGGAACCACGTATCGGGAGTTCCTGATCGCAGGGATCTTCGCCCAGACGGTCCTGTTCGGGACGGGCTTTACGGGGTCGGGGCTCGCGGAAGACATGACGAAGGGGATCATCGATCGTTTCCGGTCGCTTCCCATGTCGCGGGCGGCGGTTCTGATCGGCAGAACCGGAAGTGACATCGTCTACAACGCGACGTCCATCGCGGTCATGTCGATCACCGGTCTGATAGTCGGTTGGCGGATAAGAACCGGTCCGATCGACGCGATCGGGGGATTCCTACTGCTCCTGCTGTTCGCCTATGCGATCTCGTGGATCATGGCTTTCGTCGGCCTGAAGGTCTCGAGTGTCGAGGTCTTTCAGAACGCGTCGTTCATGGTGATCTTCCCTCTGACATTCGTCGCGAACACGTTCGTGAGGGCGCAGGCGTTGCCGGGGCCGCTCCGGACGTTCGCTTACTGGAACCCGGTGTCGTCGGTCGCACAGGCGGTGCGAGAGGCCTTCGGAAACAATGGAACGGTGCCGGTCCCGCACGTGTGGTCACTCCAGAATCCGTTCGCCTACTCGTTGATCTGGGTCGCACTGATCCTGGTGATCTTCGTTCCTCTCTCGGTTCGCCAATACAAGAAGGCCGCCTCACGCTAGGAGAAGGGGCCGTCCGTCGTGGTGATGGACGGGCCCGTCGCTATGGAGACGATGGTCATCGCCGGGCCGATCGAGCCCGGCGACATCCCGAAGCTCTGCGACCGCGCGCGGTCGTTGTTGTTGCCCCCGCGAGTGTCGCTGCGTTGCGATGTGAGCGGGATCCCCAAGGTGGACCTGGTGGCCGTCGACGCGCTCGCCCGGCTCGACCTGACGGCGAAAAGGATGGGCAAGCTCATCCGTTTCGTGGAGATCTCTCCGGCGCTGCGTGACCTCTTGATCCTGGTCGGGTTGGACGACGTCCTCTCGGACTCAGTCGAGTCGGTCGGGCAGTCCGAAGAGCGGGAAGAAGTGCTCGGTGTCGAGGAAGAAACAGATCCCTGAGATCGCTCCATCGGAGATCTCGAGAACCTGAAGCGACCACGGCTCGTGCCCGCCGTCCGGTGCCGGTTTGTACTGGCCGAATGCGGGGGCCCCATTCGCCACCGTCGGTATGAGCTTGGATCCGTCGCATCCGATACCCGGTCCGAGACACCAGTCCCGGATGTCCCGGTGGGTTTGGAGCCACAGCGCGTACGGGGGCATGGACCACGTCGCGTCTTCGTGGAGCAGCGCCGTCAGCGCATCCATGTCGTAACGCTCGAACGCGTCGACGTAGCGCGCGAGCAAGTCGCGCTGCTCGTCGTTTATCGGTTCCACGCCTTGTTTCTCGGCGACGCTCATGGTTGCCCGCGCGCGCTGAAGTGCCGAATTGACCGACTGGACCGAGGTCTCGAGGAGATCGGCGACCTCGGTCGCCTTCCATCGCAACACCTCGCGCAGGATGAGGACCGCTCGCTGCTTCGGCGGCAGGTGCTGAAGAGCTGCGACGAACGCGAGCCTGATGGATTCCTTCAGTTCCGCGACCTCTGCGGGATCCGCGCTCGGCGG
>DASSMG010000145.1:0-2533 GCA_035688995.1 Actinomycetota bacterium | reverse complement strand
GAGGTTAACCGTGGGACGAACGCTCTCAGGTCTCGAGCTTCGCGAGTCGTTTCAGGGCTTGGGTCTTCTCGGTACGACCGGCTTTCGCGTCGCGCAGCGCACGGTGCAGTGACTCGACGGTCGCGTCGTAGGTGAGCCGGTCGACCGGATAGGGGGTCCCGTCCTTCCCGCCGTGAGCGAACGAGTAGGACGCGGGATCCCGGACCGAAGCCGGCTCGCCGTAAGTGAGCTCGGCGACGAGAGCGAGCGCGCGCAGTCCCTTGGCACCCACTCCGGGCGTGGACAACAGCTCGACGAAGCTCCGCGGCTGTGCCTCGTACGACTTCACGAGGACGCGCTCGATGCGATCGGGATGGATGTCGGCGAGCCTCACCTCGTGGTGGCGGGGCATCTCGAGCGTTCTCATTCTCTTGAGCTCGGTCGCGATCTTGTTGGGTTGCTCGCGCGACAGCTCGACCGAGACCGATCGATTCCCCTCCCCTTCCGAAGCGACGAGATTAAGCACCCGCTGTTCGCTTCGTCCCGCGATCGCGGCATGAGGGTCGCTGTCGAAACGAGCCGCCGTGTGCCAGTGGTATCGGCGAGCGCTCTTGGTGACGTCGCGCATCCCTTGCTGAACGACGGCCCAATCGCCCGAGGTGGTGAATAGGAAACTGTGGTGGTACAGCTCGAAACCGTCCTGGACCGCGGCGGAGTCGACCTTGGCCGACAGCTTGCTCGCAGTGACGAGCACGTCGGCATCCTGTCCGGTCTTGTCGCACGCCCGTGTGATCTCGTCGGGCGTCCTGCGGGACGTCTTGCCCTTCCCGCCGCAGACGTAAAGCCCGATCTCGTCCTCGAGCCCACGGAGGCCCTCTTTCAGTGCGCCACACGTCGTCGTGGTGATGCCGCTCGAATGCCAGTCGAATCCGAGGACGGATCCGAACGCCTGGAACCAGAAGGGGTCGGCGACCCGGCGCAAGAGGCCGGTCGAGCCTTCCTCGGCCACGATCGCGAGGGTCATCTCGCGAGCGAGGGACGCCATGCGACCGAAGAGCCACGCCGGGGCGCGGCCCGAATGGAGTGGTGAATCTGCGTAGCCCGTCCGCATCCTCGTCAGTATGGGCGACGGCGCGCCTAACATCGCGACATGGCAACCACACAGGGGCGCTTGACCAAATCGAGCGCCGACCGAAAGATCGGCGGCGTCGCCGCCGGCATGGCCCATCACTTCAACGTCGACGTCACGCTCGTGCGGGTTCTGTGGGTGATCTTCGCACTGGGTACCGGTTTCGGCGTGATCGCCTATCTCGTCCTCTACATCGTCCTGCCGTGGGACTACACCGTCACTACGACCCCGAACGCGGTCACGATCGCCGAGGAGCGGTTCGCACGCGGCGAGATCACGAAAGAAGAGCTCGACCAGATCCGCAGGGACCTCGGCTGATGCCCGGCTACGACCTGATCCTTCCGGCCCGGGGGGAATTCATCTGGGCCATAGGGCAACTTCTGTTCCTGGGGCTGATTGTGCTGGTCGTCGTTGCGATCGTCCGGCGCCCACCCCATGCGCCGCCCCCCGCAACGACGCACTCCTCCGCCTTGTCACTGCTCGAAGAGCGCTACGCGCGCGGCGAGATCGACCGGCACGAGTTCATCGAACGCCGCGACGTCCTCCTCGGCAAGGAACCCCCGCCGACCACCTAGTCGGCGCGGCGCACCAGGATGTCGATGTTCGTCGTGAGGTCGGCTTCGGAGACGGGGCCGAGCGTCACCAGGCCCCCGCGCTCCCCGCGCGGATCGCCGGCCGCGGTCGTCACGAACGCCCCGGAATCGTCGATGAAGAACGTCTCGGGGATGCCGGTGACGCCGAGTGCGGACGCAAGATCCTCCTCGGGGTCACGGACGAGCAGGTACGTGATGCCGTACTTGTCCGCGAACGCCTGTGCGTCGGGGGCCGCGTCCTTGATGTTGACCCCCAAGAACACGACGCCGTCGTCCTTGTAGGCCTCGTAGGTCTTCTCGAGAAGCCGCGCTTCCTGCTTGCACGGGATGCACCACGACGCCCAGAAGTTGATGACTGTCGGGTGCCCGGCGATGTCGTCGTTCGTGACGGTCCCCGACCCGTCCAAGGTCTCCAAGGAGAACTCGGGCAACCGTTCGCCCGCCGCAAGCCGCGGCGGCGCCGAGCGCACCAGTCCGTAGGTCAGTAGGCCCAGGAACAGCACCACCGGCACGAAGGCCAGTAGCGCACGGCGCAGACGATGTGGGGAACGCGGCTCGGACGGATCGCTCATCCGCCCGAGGTTACGCGGTCAGCTCTGCAACTCTTCCTTGCGAGCCTTCATGCGCTCGGCCAGTTGCTCGAGCTCGGCCTTGTCGAAGATCTGCCGTGCCTTCTTGAACATCTCTTCTTCTTCTTCCTCGATGTGGTGCTCGATGTTCTCCTTCATGACCGACGCCTTCGCGCCCCAGCGCTCGTCGTCCACGGGCGTCTGCTCGAGCTCGCCCATGATCTCGTTCACTACGTGGTGCTCCTCGTACCCCTCGAGCGCCA
>DASSMG010000144.1:0-3451 GCA_035688995.1 Actinomycetota bacterium | reverse complement strand
CTCGGTCAGGCCGGGCATGACGGGAATGGTCGTCGTGCCGGTCGCGGTGTAGCCGGCCCCTTCCATCGAGACGCCCCAGTCGTCGCGGCCCTCCTCGAAGACGAGTCCCTTGCGGAAGGTCGGGGCGACGGCGACGAGCTCCGGGTGAACGGTCGGACAGTGGAGGCACTCGTTGTAGTTCTCGATCAGGATCTTCCAGTTGGCCTGCAGCTCCGTCACGGTCTGCTGCGCCGTACGCAGCTCGTCCATCCGCCACGGCTCGTACATGAGGGGCTTGTCGCTCTGCCGCTCGAACGACTCGCGCACGCCGGCCACGGGCTCACCGAGATGGACGAAGACGAAGCCCTGCCAGACGTCCACGTGAACGGGCCACAGCGATAGCGACGAACGGTCGACTTCGTCAGGACCGACGAGGGGCGTCCCGATGAGGTTCCCGTCGTACGAGTAGGTCCAGGCGTGGTACGGGCACTTGATCGCACTCTTCGCATGGCCCCGTGTCTCGGGGTCGCAGATCCGGCTGCCGCGATGGCGGCAAACGTTGTAGAAGCCGCGCAGCTCACCATCCTTGCCACGGACGACGAGGACGCTCTCGCCGACCACGTCGACGGTCAGGAAATCGCCCGGCTCCGGCACGTGATCGGCGCGTCCGGCGTAGAACCATTCGCGGAAGAAGATCTTCTCGCGCTCGAGCTCGAACACCTCCGGCGCGTGGTAGTCCCGCCCCGGAAGAGTCGGCCGACCCGCGCTCGTCATGCGGGATATGTAACCACAGGCACCCTTCGATCGCCTTCCGACGCTTGACACATCGTGCGCAGTCAGTTTGCATTGTGCGAAGATCCCGACCCTGGAGGGTCCCATGCATCCGCGTGAACGGCCGACGACGAGGCGCCAGTTCCTGATCCGGGCAGGGGTGGTGGTCGGAACCCTGTCGGGCGCCGACGTACTCCTGAGCGCATGTGGAGGGAGCGCGAAGACCGCGGGCACGGTCCGCACCGAGACGACGGGCGCCTTCGTCGGTCCGGGTGGGATCGAGCTCGCCCGGCGCGACCGCCCGGTGACACTGCCGATCTACGACGACAACACCGCGATCGACTCCGGCCTGAACCTCGAGGCCGGGCCGCTGAACCTCTTCAACTGGGCGGCGTACATCAACCCTGCCGTGGTGCGGAAGTTCGAGAAGGAGTTCAACGTCAAGGTCTCGATCACCCAGTTCGAGAACGAGGAGGAAGCGGTCGCGAAGCTGACCTCGGGGAAGGTGAGCTTCGACGTCTGGTGGTCGACGGTGGACTACGTCTCGCGTGCGGTCGCCGGCAAGTTGATCCAGCCACTCAACGACTCGTACCTGCCGAACCTGAAGAACGTCTGGCCGGCACTGCAGAACCCGTACTACGACCAGAAGTCGCAGTACACGGTCCCGTACGCCGTCTACACGACCGGAATCGCCTGGCGCACCGACAAGGTCCAGAAGGCGCCGGCGGACTATGCGAACCCGTACGACATCTTCTGGGACTCGCAGCAGTACAAGGGGAAGGTCGCGATCCTCGACGACCAGCGGGAGGCGCTCGGCATGGCGCTCCTCCGTCGCCACATCTACGACATCAACACCGAGGACGCGAACCTCGTCAACCGTGCGGAGAAGGACCTTGCTCAGCTGACCACGATCGCCAACGTCAAGGTGAACGTGAACGACTACACCGACCTGCCTTCCGGCGCGACCTACATCTCCCAGGCGTGGTCGGGCGACATCGCCGGCGCGCCGTACTACCTGCCCAAGGGCGTGAAGCCGACGGTGCTCGGCTACTGGCGGCCGGACACGCACGCCGAGACGCAGAACGACATGATCACAGTCCTCCGCGGCGCCAAGAACCCCGTGCTCGCGCACGCGTTCCTCAACTTCATGCTCGACAACAAGATCGGCGTCGAGAACTTCTCCTGGAACGGCTACATCCCGCCCCTCAGCGTGGTGGACCCGGACAAGCTCGTCGCGCAGGGCTACATCCCGGCCAACCTCGCCTCGACCATCGTGCGCGAGTCCGACTTCAACAACGGCGTGACGATCGACGCGCTGACGACGCAGGGGCAGGCGCTCTGGGAGAACGCATGGTCGACCTTCAAGGCAGGCTGACGCGGAGCGAATGACGAGGCGCTGGTTCTGGCCGTCGTTCGCGCTTCCCGGCGCAGCGTGGCTGGTCGTCTTCTTCCTCGTCCCCACCTACGCAGTCGTCGCGGTCGCGTTCGGAACGGTCGACCCGATCTTCTCGGGCCCCGTCCCGGTGTGGAACCCGCTGCACTGGCAGTTCGGCGCGATGCGGTCGGTCCTCGGCGACCTCGTGCCGGGCCACATCTTCTGGAACGTCTTCGTGCGCACGTTCGCGTACGTCGCGATCTCGCTCGCCGGGTGCCTGTTGATCGGCTACCCCGTCGCGTATTACCTCGCCCGCCACGCGCGCCGCACGAAGACGCTCCTGCTCGTCCTGCTGATCGTCCCGTTCTGGGTCAGCTACCTCATGCGGATGCTCGCGTGGATCGGACTGCTCCTGCCGGACGGGCTCGTGAACAAGACCCTGATGGACGTCGGGATCCTGTCCCACCCGCATGCCTGGCTCGCCGGCCAGGCTTCGTCGGTCGTGCTCGCGCTGATCTACGGCTACATCCCCTACCTGATCCTCCCGCTCTTCGCGACGCTCGACCGGATCGATCGCAGCGTGCTCGAGGCGGGCCGCGACCTGGGCGGTAGTCCGATCTCCACCTTCCTCCACGTCACCTTGCCGCTCAGCCGGAACGGGATCCTCGCCGCGAGCGTCCTCATCGCCCTGCCGATGTTCGGCGACTACTACACGAACGACGTCATCTCGAACTCGCCGCGGACGACCATGATCGGCAACCAGATCAACCTCTTCTTCCAGGGAGGACCGGAGAAGACCATCGGCGCCTCGCTCGTGATCGTGCTCTCGCTGCTGCTGGCTGCGCTGATGTCGTACTACCTCTGGGCCACCGTGCGCGCGTCGAAGGAGACGAAGGAGTCGCTCGCGTGAAGCGCGTGCGCGACTGGTTCGCCAACCCGTGGGGCCAGCCACGCGCGCTCGGCGCGGTTACTTGGCTCTACATGGTCTGGTCGATCGCACCGGTCGTGATCGCCGTCCTCTTCTCCTTCAACAACGGGCGCTCGCGAAGCGTCTGGCAGGGCTTCTCGACGCGCTGGTACTGGGGCGATCCGAACAATTCGGTTGCCCACGACCCGGTGCTGCGGAGCGCCCTCGAGCAGAGCCTCAAGCTCGCCGGGCTCGACATGCTGATCGCGGTCCCGCTCGGTGTCGGGCTGGCCCTCGGCCTGACGCGGTGGCGCGGGCGTGGCGGGACGCCTGTCAACTACCTGATGCTCTTCCCACTCGTGACCCCAGAGCTCGTGATGGCGGTGTCGCTCTTCCTCGTCTTCGGACATCTCTACAAC
>DASSMG010000143.1:0-6186 GCA_035688995.1 Actinomycetota bacterium | reverse complement strand
AAGTTCGCTCATCGACATGCGCGAACCGGACAAAGCGCGCGGGCGCGTGCCGGTGTGAGTGCACCTCTCTTGGACAAACGGAAGGAGGTCGCGATGGACAACGTCGACGAGGAACGGCTCGCTCGAGCGAAGAAGCGGGTCGAGGACATCAAGGGCTTCTACGTTCACTTCGGGATCTACGTGATCGTCAACCTCGGACTGTTCGTGATCAACATGCTCACGAACCCCGACGGACTGTGGTTCTACTGGCCACTGCTCGGGTGGGGGATCGGAGTGGCGATCCACGGGTTCGCGTTGCTGACCGATGAATACGTGTTCGGTCCCGAGTGGGAGAACCGGAAGGTTCACGAGATCCTCGGTCGCGAGGACCCGCACGTACGCACCAGCGTCTAAGCGCGTCGGCTCGGCAGGAGGCCGCGAACGTAGGCCGCCTGGCCCGCATGCTGAAGGTCGTCGTTGATAACGCTGACCAGCCGGACACCGAGAGTCACCGGAGGGTCCCAGCGTTCGTCCACGACCCGATCCAGGTCGGCGTCCGTGAGCGTCGCGAGATAGCGCGTGGTGGCCTCGTGGGTGGCGTCGTAGTAACCGGTCAGTAGCTCTGCCGACTGCACCTCGACCGCGTCTACCTGCGACGCCGTGTGCGAGTAGCCGGTGTCTTCGACCTCGAAGGGCAGCCCGAATCGGTCGGCCCAGCCCGACGAGGTCCACACCTGCTCGGTGCCGGCGACGTCGGCGACGTGATCGTCCTGGACCCGCGTGAGGTGCCACACCAGCCAGGCGATCGAGTTCGCTTCGGGGGTGACCCGATAGGACAGCTGGTCGGGCTCGAGCCCATCGACGACGTGGTGCACGACGTCGTGGACCCTTTGAAAGGCATCGGCCAACAACTCCGATGGATTCAACGGCGCCTCCTCTAGCGAAAGTAGAGGTCAAACGTAATCGAGACGCCTTTGGGTGCCCGGGGGTCGAGCGACCACCCGGGCACCCACTTTGTGGCGCTACGCGACGCGTCGGTTGACGGCGCGTGACACGGTTCGGTGGTGAGCGTGGCAGTGGCACGCCGCCAGCAGGTCGTCCTCGACACTGGTTGCGGCCGACCTGAAGTCCGGATGATCGGTGCTCAGATGATCCTGGAGCTCACTCGGCGTCGCGAGTCGTAGTTCGCATTTCGGACATTGAACGACGTGCATCTTCGTCTCCTTCGTGAGTTGCCGGATCAGAATCTTGCGGGGAACTGGCGGATGACCCCGAGGCTCAACGTGTCCGCCATGTGAAGGATGTCCTGGTGGATGTGGTCGTAAGCCGCGACATCTGCATCCCAATCCTGGTTGAGACGGGCGACCGCCTCGTTCAAGGTCCAGTCGAGGTGCTCGTTCATCATCGACCGGAGCATCTTGCGCGACCACTGCGACGGGTTCGCGGAGTGCAGGAAGTCTGCGATCTCTTGTCCGTTGGCGTGCCACCGTGCGTTTGCATCGGCAACCCCTGCCTGGTCTCCCTGCTTCGCAGCGTCGAGGATCTCTGCCGCGATGAGGATGTGGTCACGCAGCAGCGAGGTCAGTTGGTCGCCCGCAGCGTCCCCGTAGAACGGGCGGATCGCATCGCCGATGTCGTCCTGGTTGGCGAGGAGCCGGCCCGCAGCCGTATCGCGATCGGGGAGCCCGGCGACGTCGCTGATGATGAAGACGCGCGTCCAGGTGATGTGGTCTTCCCACAGCTTGCGCATGTCGTTGCGGAACGCGACGGCGGCACGGGACCGGGTCGGAGCGTGGGCCCCGGCCGCCCTGGCTTCGACCGCGCCTCCCGTCTGGCCGACGATCGCGATCGTCGCCGCGAGCGCCGTCGCCACGAACACCGAGATCGCCCCATTGACGACCGAGCGAGCTTCTACACGCATGATGTCTCCTTTCCTAAGACCAACGACTCTTTCCTTTAGGACTCTGCCACGCCGCACCCGCGGGCGTCAAGAGGAAAAGAGAAAGAATCTTTAGTGCAATAGAGACTCTGAAGCCGTGCGAGGGGCCTTTCCACCAAAGGATGCTCGTGCTATAAGAGAGGCATGTCCTCGGATCTCGATCGGAACGCCGCCGCTCTCGCCGCTCTCGGCGACGATCTCAGGCGGCGCATGTACCGCTTCATCCGTTCTCGGGGCCGTCCGGTGTCCCGGGACGAGGCGGCCGCGGAGGTCGGCATCTCCCGAAAGCTCGCGGCGTTCCACCTCGACAAGCTCGTGGAGCGGGGCTTGCTAACGGCGCATTACGCCCGGGTAGGGGGCCGCACCGGAACGGGGGCCGGCCGCAGCTCGAAGCTGTACGAACCCTCCGATCTCGAGATCGATGTCTCCATCCCCGGCCGCCGCTACGACCTGGTGGGGGAGATCCTCGTCGCTGCGGTGGAGGACGAGTCCGGCGCGTCCCCCCGTGAGTCGGCGAGGAAGTGGGCCCGAACGAACGGACATCGGATCGGTGAGGAAGTCCGACAGGAGATGCGCCTCCGGCCGGCAGGCGCGGAACGAACCCTGACGGTGGCGCAAGAGGTCTTGGAACGCTACGGATACGAGCCGTACCGGACCGACGACGGCGCCGTCGGTTTGCGCAACTGTCCGTTCCACGCGCTGTCCCAACGCGCCCCCGATCTCGTGTGCGGGCTGAACCGGGAGTTCATAGACGGGCTTCTGCGAGGTCTGGGCAACGAGAACGTCGAGGCGTCGCTCGAGCCGACCCCCGGCCAGTGCTGCGTGAAGCTACGACCCCCGAAGTAGAGCCGGCTCAGTCCCCACCCAGACGTCGCACTCGCTCGGGCTCGTCGCGCAGTTTCTCGAGCTTCTCCATCGCCTTGTCGAACAGCTCGTCGAAGTTCTGGCGGCCGCGCTTGCGTTTGAACGGATCGATGTAGGAGATCAGCTGGTACTGGAAATACTGATGGAAGGCGCCGATCTCCTTGGCCGAAGCGATCACGTCTTTGACCAGTGCATTCGCCGCGAGAACTTTCTTGGCCCGTTGCTGTCGAACCTCGAAGGCCTTGTCGAGGTCCCGACGCATGAAGTAGTCGCACTTGCGTAGCAGCGGCTCGAAGGCACTCCCTGCGAGACGGCCGGGGCCCTCGTATGCAAGCCCCAGGGTGACGTAGTAAGCGCGCTCGATCGAATCCTCGATCTCCGGATCGTTCTCTTTCATGTCCTTGGACGAATCGAGGAAGGACCGGTAGATGCCCAAGGAGACGACCGCCTTCTCGCGGATGTTCAGGTCTTTCTCGACGTTCAGGTTCATCATCCGCGGTGCGAGACGCGCCGGGACGACGAGTACGGGGAGCTTGCGAACGCCGACCTGTCGCGCGGCTTCCAGACGATGCTGCCCGTCTATGACGAGGTAGCGCGATCGCCCTTCGGTTCCGGCATCGATGGCCACCACCGGGACGATGAAGCCGATCCTCTCTATGGACGCGGCGACGTTCTCGATGTGAGAAGGCCTCGTCTTTCGTTGATGTTCGATGACCTCGAGTCGATCCGTCGGCACCGTCTTCAGAACGATCGGCTGGCGCTTGTGCGGATCCTTGAACGAGAACTCGTTGTCCACCGTCAGACCCTAGGCGCCGGGATCGGCGGGCGTCCACCCGGAGTAGGGTGGCGCGATGAGCGGACGCGAGTGGGCCGGGATGGCCATCATCTTCCTCGGGGTGCTCGCGCTCGGAGCCGCCGCGGTGACCGCGGCCCTGCAGGGCGACCAGAGCTGGGATCGGCCTGCCGCGGCGATCGGTTTCGGGTTGACCTTCATCGGCATGGTCGTCGCCATGCGACGAGGGCGAGACACGGAGCGCTTCTAACGACGACCGGCGCCATCGGCAGATCGGGCGGGTAACGACGGACATCAGCGAGCTCGAAGCGGCCGGGCTGCTCACCGGGGTCGCGGGTTCCGACGCCCGCTCCGCACGAGCCGCCCTTATCAATCAGCTTCTCGATGAAGGCTTCTCGGCCGAGCAGATACGCGCGGCGGCCGAACAGGATCGGGTGGCCCTCCTCCCGGTCGAGCGGATCCTGGCCCGCGGCGACGCGACCCTCACCAGCGCCGAAGTGGCCGAGCAGACCGGTCTCGAACTCGATTTCCTCGTGCGGCTGTGGCGTGCGCTGGGCTTCGCAGAGGCAGACCCCACCGAACCGGCCTTCGACGACTCGGATCTTGCCGCCGCGCGCATCGTCGGGCAGTTCGTCGCCGGTGGGATCTCTTCCGAGGCGATCGTCGGCATCACTCGTCTGATCGGGCACGACATGTCGCGTCTCGCCGAGGCGCTTCGCTCGGTCGTCGGCGAGACGCTTCTCGAACCGGGTGACAACGAGTTGACCGTCGGGCTTCGCTACGCGCGCGCCGCGGAGGTTCTTGCCCCCCTACTGACCCCGTTGTTGTCCTACGTCCTCACGGTTCACCTGCGCGAGCAACTGAAGACCGACGTGATCAGTCAGGCGGAATTGTCGAGCGGCCGCTTCGACCTCGCCCGGGACATAACAGCGGCGTTCGCCGATCTGGTGGGCTTCACGAAGCTCGGTGAAAGCGTGACTCCGAGCGAGCTCGGCGCCGCGGGGACCGAACTGATCGAACTCACCGCCGAGATGGTGTCTCCTCCGGTGAAACTCGTGAAGTCGGTCGGCGACGGGGTCCTGCTCGTCTCCACCGAGCCCGAGCCGCTGGTCGATGCCGTGCTCAGACTCGTCGACGCGGCCGACGCCACCGACTCGCTACCGAGTCTTCGGGTTGGGGTCGCGGCGGGTGAAGCGATCCCACAGGCCGGGGACTGGTTCGGTCGTCCCGTGAATCTCGCGAGTCGTATCACCGGGATCGCGCGGCCCAGTAGCGTGCTCGCGACGAAGGAGGTACGCGACGCGGTACCGGAGGCGGTCGCGTGGTCGGCGGCGGGGGCTCATCGTTTGAAAGGCGTTCGGAAGGCACTGCCGCTGTATCGGGCTCGACGGAAGATGGGCGAGAGATGACGCGCCGCGCCCGGGTTCTCGCCATCTGTGTAGTCGTCTTCTGTCTGCTGCCCCCCGCTTCTCTGGTGCTGCCGGGATCGGGTGCCGGCGCAGCGACTTTCGAGATCCACGTCACGAGGTTGTCGCGTCACCTCAAAGAACGCATGAGAGGGGTCTCGTGGCATCGAGGCTGCCCCGTGGCGCTGCACGACCTGCGGTTGATCGACGTGAGCTACCACGGGTTCGACGGCGACAGCCACCTGGGACGGCTCGTCGTCAATCGGGATGCAACCGACGCCTTATCGCGCACGCTTCGAGCGATGTGGGACTCGCATTTCAAGATCCGCCGGATGCACCTCATCGATCGCTACGGAGGCAGCGACCACAAGTCGATGCGTGCCGACAACACCTCTGCCTTCAACTGTCGTTACGTCGCGGGAACGACTTCGTGGTCGCAACATGCCTACGGCCGGGCCATCGACATCAACCCGGTCGAGAACCCCTACGTCACCTCGAGCGGGCGTGTGAGTCCGAAGAAGGGTGCTCGGTATCGCGATAGGTCACAGCATGCGAAGGGCTTGATCCACGCCGATGGTGCAGTCGTGCGAGCGTTCGACTCCGTCGGGTGGGGGTGGGGGGGACGGTGGAGCGGGGCGAAGGACTACCAGCACTTCTCCGCTAACGGAAGCTGACCGGGCGTTTCCACCCGGTCAGCGATGACTCTTGATGAACCACTACTTGATTGGCTACTTGACGAACGTGTAGTCCGCGCCGACCTTGGTCGTGTCGATGACCGGGGCCGCGACGCCGGCCGGGTAGTCCGTGCCGGAGTACTGGAACGACAGGGCCTGCGGCGACGTGAGCTTGGCCCCCTTGGCGAAAGCCTTGCTCGCCTTGCGAGGAACGGTGATCTGGGTGCCGAGGATCTTGAGAGGCACCACGTCGCTTCCTGCACAGGTGTCGCGCAGCTGCGCCACCGGGGTCGTAAGAGTGTTGTTCGCGCCCGGGAAGAAGGCCTCGATCAGCAAGCACTGCGAGCCCGGGTCGCCGATGAAGCGGACCCGGAAGCCCACCGCCGTTGCGGCCGGAGGCGTCGCCTGGGTGTGGATCGTCACGTACAGGTTCTTCGCGTCGTTCTGCAGTTGAACGTCGAGGATGTCGCTGACGGTGCCGACGGAAGCGGGTCCCGCCTCGTCGCCGACGGAGCCGTCGCCCGTCCCCTG
>DASSMG010000142.1:0-15675 GCA_035688995.1 Actinomycetota bacterium | reverse complement strand
GGTACCGAAGGGAAGCTCGGGGGCCAGGCCCAGGTCGAGGGCGTCAGCGGGACGTGGCGCGGACTGACCGAGAACGTGAACTTCATGGCCTCGAACCTGACCGACCAGGTGCGAAACATCGCCACGGTTACGACCGCAGTTGCGAACGGCGACCTGACCCAGAAGATCACGGTCGACGCGCGCGGCGAGATCCTCGAGTTGAAGGAAACGATCAACACGATGGTCGATCAGCTGTCGTCGTTCGGCGCCGAGGTGACCCGTGTCGCCCGCGAGGTCGGTACGGAAGGAAAGCTTGGGGGCCAGGCCCAGGTCGAGGGCGTGTCCGGAGTGTGGCGCGGCCTGACCGAAAACGTGAACGTCATGGCGTCGTCGCTTACCGCTCAGGTGCGTGCGATCGCCGACGTGGCTACCGCTGTGACCCAGGGTGACCTTACCCGGTCGATCACAGTCGAAGCGCAAGGCGAGGTCGCCGAGCTGAAGGACAAGATCAACCAGATGATCACGAACCTTCGCGAGACGACGCAGCGGAACGAAGAGCAGGACTGGCTGAAGACGAACCTCGCGAAGATCTCCGGGATGATGCAGGGGCAGCGCGACCTGCTCGCGGTGTCCCGTCTGATCATGTCCGAGCTGACCCCAACGGTGTCTGCGCAGCACGGGGCGTTCTTCCTGGCGGAGTCCGACAACGGGAGCGATCCCGAGTTGCGTCTCAAGGCCAGCTACGGCTACAAGGCGCGGAAGAGCGTGTCCAACAGATTCAAGATGGGCGAGGGCCTCGTCGGGCAGAGCGCGCTGGAGAAGAAGACGATCCTCATAACCGACGCGCCCAAGGACTACGTCAAGATCACTTCGGGTCTCGGCGAGTCGGTTCCGGTCAACATCATCGTGCTCCCGGTCCTCTTCGAGGAGCAGGTCCTGGGTGTGATCGAACTGGCATCGTTCCGACCGTTCTCCGAGGTGAACCAGAATTTCCTCGAGCAACTGGTCGAGACGATCGGTGTCGTGCTCAACACGATCATCGCCAACATGCGCACCGAGGAACTGCTGGAGCAGTCGCAGCGCCTGACCCGTGAGCTCCAGAGTCAGTCGGAGGAACTGCAGACGCAGCAGGAAGAGCTGCAGCAGACCAACGAAGAGCTCCAGGAGAAGGCCGCTCAGCTCGCCGAGCAGAACCGCCAGGTCGAGGTCAAGAACCAAGAGATCGAGATGGCTCGGCTTTCGCTCGAGGAGAAGGCGCAACAGCTCGCGCTCAGCTCGAAGTACAAGAGCGAGTTCCTCGCCAACATGAGCCACGAGCTCCGCACCCCGCTCAACAGCCTCTTGATCCTGGCGAAGCTGCTGGCAGAGAACGAAGAGTCCAACCTCACGGACAAGCAGATCGAATTCGCCCGCACGATCCACGCCGCCGGTTCGGATCTGCTGGCTCTGATCAGCGACATCCTCGATCTGACGAAGGTCGAGGCGGGAAAGATGGACGTGCATCCGGCCCCCGCTGCGCTCGAGTCGATCAAGGACACCGTCCTGCAGTCGTTCGAGCCGATCGCGCACGACAAGGGGCTCGATTTCGGAGTCACCATCGCGGAGGACGCGCCGGCGACCATCGTCACGGACGAACAGCGACTGCAACAGATCCTCAAGAACCTGCTCAGCAATGCATTGAAGTTCACCGAGAACGGGCGGGTGGACGTTCTCGTGTGGCCCGTGACGGAGCCCAAGAGCTACATGAACGACACGCTCAATCACTCCGACGTGGTGGTTGCCTTCCAGGTGAAGGACACGGGCATCGGGATCCCGCAAGACAAGCTCCGCGTCATCTTCGAGTCGTTCCAGCAGGCCGACGGGACGACCAGCAGGAAGTACGGAGGAACGGGGCTCGGACTGTCGATCAGCCGCGAGATCGCCCGACTCCTCGGTGGCGAGATCTGGGTCGAGAGCGAGGTCGACAAGGGGAGCACGTTCACGCTGTATCTCCCGCAGGAGTACGTCGCACCTCCCGAGGTCCAGCCGGACGAGGATGCCGACGCCCCCGACGTGCCGACCGCATCAGAGATAACGGCAGCCTCGGTCCTCCCGAGCGACGAAGTCGAGAAGGACTCGATCGGGAACAACGAGTACGGCGACGATCGTGACGATGTCGCTCCCACCGACCGCACGTTGCTGGTGGTCGCAGACGAAGCCACGGTGCGCACCGGCCTCGAGGTCGGCCGCGCGAATGGATTCAAGACGGTCGTGGCGACGGAAGGCGACCACGGGCTCGCGCTCGCGCGTCATTTCAAGCCGGACGCAGTCGTCATGAGTGCGGAGCTGCCCGTGATCGAAGGACTCGGAGTGCTGCACGCCCTCAAACAGGATGCGGGACTCCGCCATATCCCGGTTCACATGCTCGCCGATGACGAGCAGCGCCAGGCGGCCCGCCGTGCGGGGGCCGCGGGCGACCTGCCGCCGTCGCCGTCGCGCGACGAGCTCGATGCGTGCCTTCAGTCGGTCGTCGAGTTCCTCGATCGGAAGGTCAAGAACCTTCTCGTGGTCGAGGACGACGAGGTGGAGCGGAACAGCATCGTCGAATTGATCGGCAGCGGCGAGGATGTCGCAGCGGTTGCCGTGGGAACCAGTCGTGAGGCTCTCGAGCAGCTCGAGAGCAAGCCGTTCGATTGCATGGTCCTGGACCTGTCCCTGCCCGACATGGGCGGGTACGAGCTCCTCGAGAAGATCAAGAAGGATCCTCGGATCCAATACGTCCCGGTGATCATCTACACGGGCCGGGATCTGTCGCGGCGCGACGAGACGAAACTGAAGAAGTACGCCGAGACCATCATCCTGAAAGACGTCCGCTCACCCGAACGGCTGCTGGACGAAACCACGCTGTTCCTCCACCGCGTGGAGGCGACCCTGCCCCCGGACAAGCGCAAGATGATCGAGCAGCTGCACACGGCCGACGACATCTTCCGGGACAAGAAGATACTGATCGTCGACGACGACGTGAGGAACGTCTTCGCATTGACGAGCGCTCTCGAGGCCCGCGGCATGGAGGTCTTCTATGCCGAGAACGGTAAGGACGGGATCGAGACTCTCAAGGCGAACCCGGAAACGGACCTCGTATTGATGGACGTGATGATGCCGGAGATGGACGGCTACGAGACCACGCGCGCGATCCGCAAGATGTCGAAGTTCAAGGGTCTGCCGATCATCTCGCTCACCGCCAAAGCGATGAAGGGCGATCGCGAGAAGAGCATCTCCGCCGGCGCCTCCGACTACATCACGAAGCCTGTCGACATCGACCAGTTGCTGTCCTTGATGAGGGTCTGGCTCTACCGTTAGGTCGCCGGGAACGGGCTTGATGGGGGCCTAGAGCGTGCGAACGGACCATCTCGAAGAGTTGGAGCTGGACCTCCTGCTGGAGGGCATCTACCGGCGTTACGGCTACGACTTCCGCCAGTACGCCCGCGGGTCCCTCAGACGTCGCGTCGAGCGACGGGTGCAGGACGAACGGGTCGGCTCGGTGACCGCGCTGACCGACAAGATCCTGCGCGACCCCGCCGCGATGGATCGTCTCGTCTACGAGCTCTCGATCAACGTGACGGCGATGTTCCGCGATCCGACCTTCTATCAGGCGTTCAGGGACAAGGTCGTCCCTCTTCTTCGGACGTATCCGTTCATCCGGATCTGGAATGCGGGTTGCTCGACGGGAGAGGAGACCTTCTCCCTCGCAATCCTGTTGCACGAGAACGGGCTTTACGAACGAACGAGGATCTACGCGACCGACATGAACGACCGCGTTCTCGCTCGGGCTGCCGAAGGGACGTTCCCGCTCGACAAGATGCGCGGTTACACGGAGAACTACATCAGGGCGGGGGGCCAGAAGGCATTCTCGGAGTATTACTCCACGACTCTCGGGGGTGCCAAGTTCCATTCGTCGCTGACGGACAATGTCGTCTTCGCGCAACACAACCTCGCATCCGATCGTGCCTTCAACGAATTCAATGTGGTGATGTGCCGGAACGTGATGATCTACTTCGACAGGGAACTGCAGGAGCACGTTCACGGTTTGTTCCACGACTCCCTTGTGAATTTCGGCATCCTCGCGTTGGGACGGAAGGAAACTCTGCAACTGAGCGCCTACGAGGATCGTTACGAAGAGATCGACAGGATGGAACGCATCTACAGGAAGGTTTCGTGAGCGCGCCCGAGATCGTCGTCATCGGTTGTTCGTGGGGAGGTCTCAAGGCCTTGCGTCGCATCCTGTCGGGGCTTCCGGAGGACTTTCCGGCCGCGATCGCGGTTGCGCAACACCGCGATGCCAGGTCGTCCGAAGGGCTTCCGGCCGCGATACAGAGCGCGACCTCACTCGAGATCCGTGACGTGATCGACAAGGAGCCGATCGTTGCCGGCCGTGTCTATCTGGCGCCCCCCGACTACCACTTGCTCGTCGAGCCGGGCAGCTTCGCGCTGTCCACCGAAGGTGCCGTCATGTTCGCTCGTCCCTCGGTGGACGTACTGTTCGAATCTGCCGCGGTGTCGTACGGAGAAGCCGTTGTGGCCGTCGTCCTTACCGGTGCGAATGAAGATGGGGCCGCCGGTGCCCGCGCCGTGAAGGATCATGGAGGTTCTGTCGTCGTTCAAGATCCCCGCACCGCCGAACGCGGCGAGATGCCCCGCGCAGCTCTGGCGACGACGGATCCCGATGCAGTACTCGCACTAGATGACATCGCAGCGTTCCTGACGAACGTGTGCACGGTTTCGACCGGAGGTAACTGATGGGCGATCGGGAACGGGCGAACATCCTTCTGGTCGACGACCGCCCGGAGAACCTCGTTGCGCTCCAGGCCGCCCTGGAGCCACTCGACCAGAACCTGATCAGCGCGGGATCGGGTGAGGAAGCACTGCGTCTGCTGCTCAAGCAGGAATTCGCCGTCATCCTCCTCGACGTTCAGATGCCGGGAATGGACGGCTTCCAGACCGCCGCACAGATCAAACAGCGCGAGAAGACGCGCGACATACCGATCATCTTCCTCACGGCGATCAGCCGGGAACCACATCACGCACTGCGGGGATATTCGACCGGTGCGGTGGATTACATCGCCAAGCCCTACGACCCGTGGGTCCTGCGGGCCAAGGTCGCCGTGTTCATCGATCTACATCACAAGAACGAACTGCTGAAGCTGCAGAAGGAGTTGCTCGCGCAGCGGCTCGAGGAACGGGTCAGAGCCGAGGAGGCGCTGGCAGAGAAAGCTGCCGAGCTCGAACGGTCGAACGCCGATCTTCAGCACTTCGCGTACGTCGCATCGCACGACCTCCAGGAGCCTCTCCGTGTGATCGACGGTTACGTCGAGCTCCTCAAGACGAACGTCGATGGGTCCGACCCGGCGGAGGCACTCGACATGATCGAGAGGATCACCCGGTCCACGGCTCGTATGGACGCTTTGATCCGCGGCCTCCTCGCGTACGCCCGGGTCGGGTCCAAGACCGACGGCTTCAAACCGATCGATCTCAACGCGGTCGTCGACGAAGCCCTCCAGAACCTAGAGGTCGCGATCGCAGAGAACGACGTTGCGATCGACCGGCGTGGCTTGCCGCAGATCGAAGGCGACCCCCAGCAACTCGTGCAGCTGTTCCAGAATCTGATCGGTAACGCGATCAAGTTCCGGGGACAGGACCGGCCGCAAGTGACGATCTCGGGGCAGCGCGACGGCTCGAACACGGTCGTGACCGTCACCGACAACGGGATCGGGATCGACGATTCACACCTCGACCGCATCTTCACGATCTTCGAGCGCCTTCACTCCGCGGATCGCTATCCGGGCAGCGGCATCGGTCTCTCGCTATGCAAGAAGATCGTCGAGCGCCACGGGGGCCGGATCTGGGCCGAGTCCACGCTCGGCGCCGGCACCTCGATCCACTTCACGCTGCCGGTCTCGTCTTAGCCGCAGGGCGGCGCGCGGGGGACCCGGCAAGAGGGCGCCCCGGCCGGGCGTGAGCAGCTTTCCGAACCAACGCGAGAAAACGTTCGAAAAGCGAACGTTTCTTTGCAGCAAGGACGCCGCAGGCGTCGACATCGGCCCGCCGCGCAGCGACGCGCCCCGAACGGGCGGCGGGAAACGGGCGGGCGGAAAACGGGTGGGGGGCGGTACGAAGGCTTGGCTCAGGCTCCACAGACAGGCCAGCGGCTGGACTGGCCGGCGGCGATCAGCCGGGCCGCGGTCCGGGCCTGCGCGGCCGGGTCGTAGATCGATCCGTACCCGTACGACGCCCACGTGGTCTGGTCGAACTGGAAGAGGCCGTAATAACCGGCCGGATTGACCGCAGTGGGGTCGAGGCCCGACTCGCACTCGGCGATCGCGACCATGTAGGACCCCGAGACTCCGAATTCTGCGGCGGCGGAGTAGATCAGGCCGGTCGTCGAGGACGGTGCCGTCGTCTGGATCGGATCGGGACTGGGCGTCTTGCGGTTCTCGTCGATGGTCTGGGGGATGACCCCGGCCGCGGCCGGCGCCTCGACCTTCCGAGGAAGGTTGAGATCCAGCCGGTGTGTGATCGGGTCCGTCGTCCAGTTGAAGATCGCGCTGGCCCACGGGACTCCGGCGCCGACGGCGATGACCCACAGCACGACGATGGCGCGCTTGATCTGACTTCGGCGGACGCGTCGGCGCGCCCGCGCTCCGAAATACAACCGTTCCACTGCAGCACCTCCAAAGAGAAAACGCGGGGGCGGGGAACCCGCTCAACCGCACCGCAAGCAGCAGCAAGCAATCGTGAAATGGTTCACAAAGTGCGCTTGTGAACATCCCAGCCGCTACGAGTGGGGAAATCTAGCGCATCTTGGGCCAAGTCTGGACCCAAAGTGGGGAAGCCTGCCGCGCCAGTGCCGGAGCATATCCTGGATGGATGAAGCGTGCGCTGATCACCGGGGTGACCGGACAGGACGGTTCCTACCTCGCCGAGCTGCTGCTCAGGAAGGGTTACGACGTCCACGGGTTGATCCGCCGGGCCTCGACCTTCAACACGCAGCGACTCGACGACATCTATCGGGACCCGCACGAGTCCGGCGTCCGGTTCATCATGCATTACGGCGATCTCTCGGACTCAGGCTCCCTGGTCAATCTCATCCGCGACCTGGAGCCCGACGAGATCTACCACCTGGGGGCCCAGAGCCACGTCAAGGTCTCCTTCGAGATCCCCGAGTACACGGCGGACGCGACCGGGCTCGGAACCATCCGGATGCTCGAAGCGATCCGGGCCTCAGGGGTCGCCACGCGCTTCTATCAGGCGGGCTCGTCGGAGATGTTCGGCGCCTCGCCCCCTCCGCAGAACGAGAACACGCCGTTCCATCCCCGGAGCCCCTACGGGGTCAGCAAGGTCTTCGCTCATTGGGCGACCGTGAACTACCGCGAGGCCTACGGGATGTTCGCGAGCAACGGGATCCTCATGAATCACGAGTCCCCGCGTCGGGGCGAGACCTTCGTCACCCGCAAGATCACGCGAGCCATCGCCCACATCAAGGCGGGATTGCAGGACAAGGTGTTCCTCGGGAACCTCGAGGCACGCCGCGACTGGGGCTACGCACCGGACTACGTCGAGGCGATGTGGATGATGTTGCAACACGACGAACCGATGGATCTCGTGATCGCCACCGGCGAATCCCACTCCGTCCGGGAGTTCGTCGAAGCGGCGTTCGCACACGCCGGTCTCGACCCCGAGGCTCATGTGGAGGTCGATCCCAACTACTACCGACCGGCCGAGGTGGACGATCTGTGTGGTGACCCGTCCCGGGCCCGAGAGGTCATCGGATGGGAGCCGAAGGTCCGGTTCGACGAGTTGGTCCGGATCATGGTGGATGCCGACATCAAGCTCCTCGACGACCAGATGTCGGGCCGCCTCGTGCGGCAGGACCGGGACCACTGAGGCGTTCCGAAAAGCTTTTCGCGTTTGATAGAAGTGATGAAAGCAGGGTGAGGAAGGAGCGGTAGTGGAGATCGAGATCGGCATCGGCAAGTCGGGGAGGCGGGCCTACGGGTTCGACGACGTTGCGATCGTCCCGTCCCGTAGAACACGGGATCCCGACGACGTCGACATCACCTGGGAGGTCGACGCATATCGCTTCGAGCTTCCCCTCATGGCATCGGCGATGGACGGAGTGGTGTCGCCTCGCACCGCCATCGAGATCGGCAAGCTCGGCGGGCTCGCGGTTCTCAACCTCGAGGGGTTGTGGACGAGATACGACGACGCCGACGCAGTGCTCGCCGAGATAGCCGAACTGCCGGCCGAGAAGGCCACCTCTCGGATGCAGGAGCTCTACCAGGAGGACATCCAGGACGAGCTCATCTACAAGCGGATCCGCGAGATCAAGGACGCGGGGGTTGTCGCCTCGGCGTCACTCACGCCACAGCGCGTCGAGAGGTTCCACAAGATCGCGCTCGAGGCCGAGCTCGACGTGCTCGTGATCCAGGGCACCGTGGTGTCCGCCGAGCACGTGTCGAAACAAACGGAGCCACTAAACCTCAAGAGGTTCATCTCGACCTACGAGATCCCGGTGATCGTCGGTGGGTGCGCGTCGTACTCGACGGCTCTGCACCTGATGCGTACCGGTGCGATCGGGGTTCTCGTCGGCGTCGGACCCGGTGCCGCGTGCACGACGCGCGGTGTTCTCGGGATCGGCGTACCTCAAGCAACCGCGATCGCGGATGCGGCCGGAGCCAGGATCCGTCACCTCGACGAGACCGGGCGCTACTGCCACGTCATCGCCGACGGAGGGATGCGCACCGGCGGAGACATCGCGAAGGCGATCGCATGCGGCGCCGATGCAGTCATGATCGGTTCGCCCCTGGCCACCGCCGTCGAAGCACCGGGGCGCGGCTACCACTGGGGCATGGCGACGTTCCATCCCACGCTCCCGCGCGGAGCGCGGGTGAAGACGAGCACCCTCGGGACCTTGAAGGAGGTTCTGGTCGGGCCGGCGCACGAGAACGACGGTCGTCTGAATCTCTTCGGAGCGCTGCGGACGAGCCTCGCGACGTGTGGCTACGCCAACATCAAGGAGTTCCAGAAGGCCGAGGTGATGGTGGCCCCCGCTCTGAAGACCGAAGGCAAGGCCCTCCAGCAGAGCCAGCACATCGGCATGGGTGCCTAAGCGCTCACCGAAAAAGCGTGACCGAAAGCCCCCGGGTGGCCCCCGGGGGCTTTCTTTATTATCCGGGCCCCCTTGCGGCTCTTAACGTTCTTCACTTACTCAAGACACTCGCCTGGTATGCCGAAGAATATGAGGTGTACAGCGGTATAGACAGGTGATAGCCTAGGCAGAACGGTCCCATGTCCTAGGAATCTTTCCGGACGTGTTACGGTTGTACCAGTTAAGCGTCCAAGGAGAACCTTCGACGAGACTTAGGAAAGAGGTGGTCAGAGTGCTGATACTCCTTATAATCCTTGGTGTGACTCTGGCCCTCGACTTCGCAGCTTCCCGCTTCGGCCGGGACAGCCGTGACGGCGACGACTGGTTCACTCACAGCGACGTATTCGAGGTGGCACACCGATGATCACGAGTTGGCTTGTTCTGAGACTGGACCCTGCGGCGGCCCCGCTGTTCTTGCACCGTTCCCCCCGGTCCCCGGCAGCGGGCCGCCCTGCTTCCGAGATCCGTAGAGGTCGCTAGGTAGTCATGCCTAGCGGCCTCGACCGGATCGACCGGAAGATCGTCGAGCTGTTGCGCCAGGACGGTCGTATGCCACATGCCGCGATAGCAAAGACGGTCGGTCTGTCCGGGCCGGCCGTTCACGAGCGGGTCCGCAAGCTCGAGCAGAGTGGAGTCATCGCCGGTTACACCGCGGTTCTCGATCCGGAGAAGCTCGATCGCTCGCACGTCGCGTTCGCTCTCGTGACGCTGTCGGAGGGAAGCGAGTTCGCCGTCGACGATCCGATCGTGGCGCGTATCTGCGACGAGCCGGACGTGCTCGAGTTCCATCGGGTAGCCGGGCAGGATTGCTACCTCATCAAGATCCGCACCGCGACGAACAAAGACCTCGAGCAGCTTCTGCGTCGTATCCGCGCCATCCGCGGCGTGGCACGTACCCGCACGACGATCGTGCTCTCCACGGAACTGGAGGAGCCCACGATCCACGTCCCGACCGAGGACGAGGAGCGCCCGGTCAACGTTTGATCGGCTCGGGCGTAGCATCCCGGCCCGTGACTCATTCCTCCGGGGGCCGCTCGTGGTGAGCGGTGGTCCTTTCGCAATCGACGATCTTCTTCGCGCCGCAACGCGCGTCCTGAGTGATTCGACCGCGATCTTCGAAGACCACGACAATGAAGCCGAGGCGCGGCAATTGCTTGCGTTCACCCTCGGCGTCGACGATGAGGAACTGGACGAGGCCGAGCCCCCTTCGACCCGCGACAGGGATCGCTTCCTGGCCCTGGTCGCCCGTCGCGCCGCAGGCGAACCCTTCCCGTTCCTGATCGGCAAGATCGACTTCTACGGGCTCGAGCTCAAAGTGTGGCCCGGCGCGTTCGTGCCTCGGCCCTCTTCGGAGCTGACGGTGAACAGGTCCGTCGCCAGGATGCGGCGCAAGAAGAACCCGGTCGTCGTCGACGTATGCGCGGGGGCGGCACCGATAGCGCTCGCCATAGCGGACGAGCTTCCCCGGGCGGACGTGTGGGCGCTCGACATCTCGGAAGAGGGATTGTCACAAGGGCGGAAGAACGCCCGGCGGTTGGGGATCAACAACGTCTCGTTGCGCCGCGGCGATCTCTACGCCCCACTCCCGGCGCGTCTTGCGGGGCAGGTGGATCTCATAACGGCCCACGTCCCATACGTCCCGGCCGGCGAGATCGAGGACCTTCCCGAAGAGGTGCGCGAACACGAGCCCCTCGACACGCTCACCGATCATTCGCACGACGGGCTCTATCTGATGCGCCGGGTGGTCGAGGAATCGCGCGAGTGGTTGCGGCCGGATGGGTGGCTGCTGTTGGAGATGTCCGACGACGTCGTGTCCAAGGCGCGCCGTCTCTGTCGCAAGGCGGGTTTCGACCACATAGAGCTCGCCGACGATGAGGACGGGCTGAGCGTCGTGGTGGAGGCGCGCCGGAGTAAGAGCTGACCTTTTTCGCGCTCGTGAGAGCGCCCGACGCCGCGCGAAAGCCTCAGGTAGGGAAAAGCGTCGCGGTAGGCTGACTTATGGCGCAGCCCGAAACTCCACAGGATCGCCCGGTCGATCCGGGGGCCCCTCTTCATTCCCCGAAGGACGACACCGTCCTCGTCATCGATTACGGGGCTCAATACGCGCAGCTGATCGCCCGCCGCGTACGCGAATGCCACGTGTATTCGGAGATCGTGCCGCACGATGCGCCGGTCGAGTCCATCGCCGCCCGCCGACCCGCCGGGATCATCCTGTCGGGCGGTCCGAAGTCGGTGCACTCACCCGGTGCACCTACGGTCGACCCGAAACTGTTCGATCTCGACGTGCCCGTGTTGGGCATCTGCTACGGCCAACAACTGATGGCGCAGGCCCTCGGCGGTGAGGTCGGCCGCACCGGCATCGCCGAGTTCGGCAAGACCGAACTGCGCGTCGAGGCACCCAACTCGGTGCTTTTCTCGGAGGAGCCGCCGGAGCAATCGGTGTGGATGAGTCACAATGACGCGGTCGTCGCTCCACCCGAGGGTTTCAGGGTGACGGCGGCAACGGCCGCCTCGCCGGTCGCGGCGTTCGAAGCGCCCGACAGGCGGCTGTTCGGCGTGCAGTTCCATCCCGAGGTGGCGCATACGCCCCGAGGCCTCGAGCTGCTGAAGAAGTTCCTCTACGACGGATGCGACCTTCTGCCGGCCTGGACGATGACCTCGATCATCGAATCGGCCGTCGAACAGATCCGTCGCACGGTGGGGAACGAGCGCATCGTCTGCGGTCTTTCGGGAGGCGTCGATTCCTCGGTTGCCGCCGCACTCGTGCACCGAGCGGTCGGCGATCAGCTCACCTGCGTGTTCGTCGACCACGGTCTGCTGCGGGCGGGGGAGGCGGAACAGGTCGAGGACACCTTCCGTCGTCATCTCAAGATCGATCTGATCCACGTCAAGGCGGCGGACCGTTTCCTCGAGCAGCTTGCCGGAGTCACGGACCCGGAACGGAAACGCAAGATCATCGGCGAGACCTTCATCCGTGTCTTCGAGGAAGTGGCCCGCGACGAATTGGAAGACGCACGTTTCCTCGTGCAAGGAACCCTTTACCCGGACGTCATCGAATCGGGAACGCGCGACGCGGCGAAGATCAAGAGCCATCACAACGTCGGAGGGCTCCCCGAGGACATGAAGTTCACGCTCGTCGAGCCGCTGCGCGACCTGTTCAAGGACGAGGTCCGGCGGGTCGGCGAGGAGCTCGGGCTTCCCGAGGAGATCGTGTGGCGCCAGCCGTTCCCCGGCCCCGGTCTCGCGGTGAGGATCGTCGGAGACATCACGCTCGAACGCCTCGAGTTGCTGCGTGGTGCCGACGCGATCGTGTTGGAGGAGATCAAGAAGGCCGGGCTGTTGCGCGACATCTGGCAGTCGTTCGCGGTTCTGCCGGCGGTCCGTTCGGTTGGAGTGATGGGTGACGAGCGCACCTACGGTTATCCGATCGTGCTGCGCGCGGTGACGAGCGACGACGCCATGACCGCGGACTGGGCGCGTCTTCCGTACGACCTCCTCGAGACGATCTCATCCCGTGTCGTGAACGAGGTGCCCGGGATCAACCGCGTCGTCTACGACATCACTTCGAAGCCGCCCGGCACGATCGAGTGGGAGTAGCCGACCCTTCGCCACGAATCGAGATCGTCCGTCGCAGCCTCGAACCGACGCGCATCCCCGAGGACGCGCCGATCTTCTCACTGAGCTGCAAGAAAACGTTCGAAAAGTGAACGTTTCTTTGCATGGGCTCACGTGGCGCGGCCCGGGTAGGGGATATCCCGGTGACGATCGAGGTCCACGCAGAGCGACGTTATCGACCCGGCTCCTGAGTACCCTCCTGCCATGGCCGATGCAACCGTCCCGACCCCCGAAGCCGCGGGGAGCCCGACCCCCGGAGGCCCGGAGGGCCCGGGGACTCCTGTGACCTCTCAGGGGGCGGGGACCGCCGGCGAGGGCGGCTCCGACTACCTGCGGATCCTCTCGGGCACGTCCCAGAACCTGATCGGGATCGTCGTCGCCGCGATCGCGACTCTCGGGGCCCAGATCCTTATGACGAGGGTCCTCGGGGCGGCCGGATTCGGGATCGTGACGGTGCTCACCCAGGCGGCGTTCGTCATCTCGTTCGCGACCCGGTCGGGGATGGACATGGCCGTCCTACGCGACGTCGCCGTCGAGGCGGGGGTCTCGCGCTGGGATCGGATCCGGGTTCCGGTCGCCCGTGCCGCCACGGTGGCGGCGTTGGTGAGCCTCGTCGTCGCAGCGCTCGGGTGGTTGCTCGCCCCGCAGATCCGGAACCTGTTCTCGATCGCCGAGCATCAGGGCCGTTTCGCCGTCGAAGCGGCGACGATCGGATTGCCGTTCCTGGCGCTTGCGAACGTGTGGCTGTCGGCCACGCGTGGGCTCAAGATCATGCGCTACACGCTCTACGTCTTCTGGGCCGGGCAGCCCACGATCTGGGTGTTGCTGATGGTCCTCGGGTGGCGCATCTCGGACACACCGTGGATGAGCGTGCTCGCCTATTCGGTGTCGTGGGTGTGGGCGGCCGTCACCGCGGGTTACTTCTGGCGGCGCGAGAGCCGTTCGTGGGACGCGGCCCCCATGAAGCCCGGCGACATGTCCCGGCTTTTCCGTTACGCCGGGCCTCGCGCTCCTGCCGCGCTGTTCTCCCAGTTGTTGTTCTGGACTGATCTCTTCGTCCTGACCCGCTACGCCACCGGAACCGAGGTCGGGGTCTACTCCGCATCGCTTCGCGCCGCGCAGGTGCTGGTGCTGTTCCTTACGTCGGTGAACCTGATGTTCGCCCCGTACGTTGCCGACCTCCACAATCGCGGCGAGATCGACAAGCTCGACAAGTTGTTCAAGACGCTGACGCGGTGGACCCTCGTTGCGACGATCCCGTTGTTCCTTCTCATTGCGATCGCGCCGCAATCCGTGTTGCACATCTTCGGAAGTGAGTTCGCCGGGGGCCGCGCCGCCCTCATGATCCTGCTGCTGGGGCAATTCGTGAACATCTCGACCGGGAGTGTCGGCTTCGTGCTGATCATGGCGGGCCGCACCGGGTGGGACCTGGTCGTCTACGCAGGTGCCCTCGCGACGAGCCTCGGAATGGCGTTCTGGCTCGCACCTCGGCTCGGCATGGAGGGCGCCGCCATCGCGAATGCCGTCACCTTCGCAGCCTCGAACGCGGCCCGGCTAGTGTTGGTGAAGCGGTTCATCGGGATCCAGCCTTACGACCGGAGTTATCTGCGTCTGATCGGCCCCGCCCTTGCGTCGGGGGCGGTGATGGTTGCGGTCCATGCTTTGGCGTTCCGCGACGGGGTCCTCGACCTTCTGGCGACGGCCGTCGTGGGCGGGATCGCCTACGTGACCACCTATTTCGCGATCGGCCTCACGGCGGCGGAAAGACGCGGCGTGACCGGTCTCGTTGCCCGCGTCAGGACGCGATGATCGAACCGATGGCAGAAGACGGTTTCCTCGACGTACTGAACCCGGTCCAACGGGAGGCCGTCGAGCATCCCGGGGGCCCGGCGCTGATCGTGGCGGGGGCCGGCTCGGGCAAGACCCGGGTCCTTACGTACCGGATCGGGTGGCTCATCCGACAGGGGATCTCGCCGTTCTCGATCATCGCGATCACGTTCACGAACAAGGCCGCCGACGAGATGAAGCGCCGCGTCGCCGAGCTCGTCGGCGACGTTGCCGACAAGATGTGGGTCTCGACGTTCCATTCTGCGTGCGTGCGCATCTTGCGGCGCGAGGCCCCCCGGCTCGGGCTGCGGGCTTCTTTCTCGATCTACGACGCGTCGGACACCGATCGCATGGTCAAGGCGTGTCTCAAAGAGCTCAACATCGACCCGAAGCGGGTCCCTCCTCGTGCGGTTGCGGCGGCGATCTCCGACGCCAAGAACAAGTTGATGGATGCAGGGCTCTACGCCGACTTCGCTTCGAATCCGTGGGAGCGGACGATCGCCGAGGTCTACACCGAATACCAGCGCCGGCTCGGGGAACAGTCGGCGATGGACTTCGACGACCTGATCATGCGCAGCGTCGAGATCTTCGACCGGTTCCCGGATGCGCTCGAGCAATATCAGGATCGGTTCCAGCACGTGCTCGTGGACGAGTTCCAGGATACGAACCATGCCCAGGCGCGGCTCGCGACCCTTCTGGCCGGTAAGTGGCGCAACATCTTCGTTGTGGGTGATGCCGACCAGGGCATCTACGCGTTCCGGGGAGCAACGATCAAGAACCTGCTCGATTTCGAACGCGACTGGCCCGAGGCGAAGGTCTTCACGCTGGAGCAGAATTACCGCTCCACGCAGACCATCCTCAACGCGGCGAACGCCATCATCGAGAACAACGTGATGCGGAAGCCGAAGTCGTTGTGGACCGAATCGGTTGCCGGCGATCTCATCACCCGTTATCACGCACAGAACGAGCACGACGAAGCCGGGTGGGTGGCGCAAGAGATCGATCGCCTCGTCGAGCACGGTTACTCGCTGGCGGACGTCGCCATCTTCTATCGAACGAACGCCCAGTCG
>DASSMG010000141.1:0-18546 GCA_035688995.1 Actinomycetota bacterium | reverse complement strand
GAGGTTCATCGCGAGGTACCAGAGTCGGTCGTCTTGTTCGACGTGGAGACGCTTCCGTAGTTTCGGATCGGAGACGTACCGCCGCAGCGTGTCTATACCGACGTCCCCGGTCGAGAGATCGACGCGACCCTTCTCCAACCGAGTGAGCGTCTTGGTCGGGTCCTCTTCGATCGAGAAGCGGTAACGGTCGAACCCCGGGTCCCTGATCCCAGGATCGTCGGTGGCCGGGTCGTAATCCGGGTTCCTCACGAGCGACAGGTGCTTCGACGGGTCGAACCCCGGAGCGGGAGTCAGCGAGTCGCACGACGTCGGATCCAGATCGTCGCTGCCCTCGATCGTGAACGGACCGGTCGCGACGAGGTTGGGGCCGTACCCCCGGGATCGGTCGAAGCAGCCGGCGATCTCCCGTGGGATGGGAGCGGTGGCCGGCAGCGTCAACCGGTCGAGGAAGTCACCCGTCGGTTGCGTCAGGTGGAAGACGATCGTCTCAGCATCGGGGGTCTCGATCCCGGTTATGGAACTCGCGTCCCCGTCGGAGACGGCCTGCATGCCTTCGATCGCCGACGTGAAATAGAACCGGTACGGCGATCCGATCTCGGGATCGGCGGCACGCTCGAACGCGAAGGCGACGTCCGCCGACGTCACGGGACGGTCGAGCGGAGGCCCGAAACGAACGCCGTCGCGGATACGGAACGAGTAGGTCGTTCCGTCGTCGGACACCTCGGGCATGGCCGCTGCAAGGTCCGGCACCACGTCCGCCCCGGCAGGACCCTCGACATGCCGGTAACTCATCAGCGGCCTGACGAGCAACTGCGTCAGGAGAGCGAACCCGAGAGACGTGTACTCGCTCGTCGGGTCGAGCGCGCTGTCGAACGGCATCGAGGTCCCCTGCTGAACGAGCGTCGTGGCGCGGGTCGGAGGCGGGAATTGATGCGGCTGCGGTGGAGTCGCGGCCGGTTCGCAAGCGGCAAGTAACGAGCAACAAACCGCGACGAGGGCCGCGGCCTTGGATCTACTCGTGTGCGGCGCGGTGGAGACTCTCGTCGTCCTCAACCGGGTACCAGCAAGCCGCTTCGTGTCGCGGCCTGACTCCGGCAAGCGGCGGCATCTCGTTCCGACAGTTCTCCGGAACCTCGTCGTCCTTGCCCGAGACGATCCGCGCCTTCGGACAGCGCGGATGGAAGGGGCATCCGGACGGTGGATTGACCGGCGAGGGGACGTCGCCCGTCAGCACGATGCGTCGAGTGAGGTGAGCTTGCGACGCCCTCTTCGGGACCGCGGAGAGCAACGCCGTCGTATAGGGATGCCTCGGGTGCTCGTAGAGCTCGTCGGCGGGACACACCTCGACCAGTTTCCCGAGATACATCACCGCGATGCGATCGCTGATGTGGCGGACCACGCCGAGGTCGTGGGAGATGAACAGATACGTCAACTTGAACTCGTCCTGGAGGTCCTCCAACAGATTCAGGATCTGCGCCTGGATCGAAACGTCGAGTGCCGACACCGGTTCGTCGCAAACGATCAGCTTCGGCTTGAGCGCGAGCGCGCGAGCCACCCCGATGCGTTGCCGCTGTCCGCCGGAGAATTCGTGCGGGTAACGGTTGTAGTGCTCCGGGTTGAGTCCGACGCGACTCATCAGGTCCTGAACCCGCTTCTTGGTGTCGCCTTCGGTCTTGTGGATCCGGAACGGCGCCCCGATGATCTGGCCGGTGGTCTGGCGGGGATTCAGGGAGGCGTAGGGGTCCTGGAAGATGATCTGCATCTCACGCCGGATCGAGCGAAGTCGTCTCATGCTGAGATCCTGGATCTCTTCGCCGTCGAAGATGATCTTTCCGCTGGTCGGCTTGAGAAGACGTGCGATCAACCGCGCGGTCGTCGACTTACCGCAGCCGGACTCGCCGACGAGCCCGAGCGTCTCACCCGGATAGATCGAGAAGGAAACGTCCTCCACCGCGTGGACGCTTGCCACCTCTCGCTGGAAGATCAGCCCGCGGGTGACGGGGAATCGCTTCGTGAGGTTCTCGACGGAGACGAGCGCGTCCTGACTCCGGGTGGGCGGCTCGGCGACGGCAACGGGGCGAGCGGTGTCGTTCACGCCGTGGCCTTCCGTCGCCGGGCTTCACGCTCGGCCCATTTCGTTCGCTTCGCCTCGATCGAGAGATGGCACGCGTCGGGATGGTCCCCGCCGCGGTCTTTCAGATCGGGGACCTCCTTGTCGCACGGCTCGAAGCGGTGAGGACACCGCGGGTGGAAAGCACACCCCGGCGGTACGTGGATCAGCGACGGCGGTGAGCCCTCGATGGGCACGAGCCGGGTGCCCTTCGTGTCGACGTGAGGGATCGATTCGAGCAGGCCCCACGTATACGGGTGCAGAGGTTGTTCGAAGACTTTGGATGCCGGGCCCAGTTCCGCCTGCCGCCCGGCGTACATGACCATCACCTTCTGTGCGACGTCGGCAACGACACCCAGGTCGTGGGTGACCAATACGACGCCGACGTTGAACTCCGACTTGAGGCGGTCCATCAGCTCGAGGATCTGGGCCTGGACGGTGACGTCGAGAGCCGTCGTGGGCTCGTCGGCGATCAAGAGATGAGGGTTGAGAGACAGCGCCATGGCGATCATCGCGCGCTGGCGCATCCCCCCCGAATATTCGTGCGGGTACTGCCGCGCTCGTTCGTCGGGTTGCTGGATCCCGACGGTGTCGAGCATCTCGATCGCCTGCTCCATCGCTTTGTCTTTGTCGACGTCCTCGTGTGCCCGGATCGCTTCGACGATCTGGTCACCAACCCGATACATCGGATGAAGGGATGTCATCGGGTCTTGGAAGACCATCCCCATGTAGTTGCCGCGGATCTTCCTGAGCTCGTCCGTGGGCAACTGGAGAAGGTCGCGACCCTGGAACAGGATCTCGCCCTCGACGTGTGCGCTCTTCCGATTGATGAGACCCATGGCGGTCAAGAACGTGACGCTCTTACCGGAACCCGATTCCCCGACCACGCCGAGCGTCTCGCCGCGTTCCACGGTGAAGCTCACACCGTCGACGGCCTTGACGACGCCGTCGGGCGTATCGAAGTGAACTTTGAGGTCGCGGACCTCGAGAAGTGTTTCTCCCACGCTCTAGGAGTACCTGACGCGGGGATCTAGGTAGGCATACGTGATGTCGACCACGAGGTTCAGCAACGTAACAGCAAGCGCCGCGAACGTGACGACCGCGAGGATGACCGGAAGGTCACCTTCGACCGCGGAACGCAACGCATAGGTTCCGAGCCCGGGCAGGTTGAAGACCGACTCGGTGATGATGGCTCCGCCCAAGAGAGTTCCGAAGTCCATCCCGAACATCGTTACGACCGGCGTGAGGCTCGACCGCAGCGCGTGCTTGCGGATGACCGTTCGTTCCGGAAGGCCTTTCGCCCGCGCGGTCCGGATGTAGTCCTCGCTCAAGGTCTCGATCATCGTTCCTCGCACCATTCGTGCGTAGAACGCGGCGAAGAGCAGGGACAGGACGATCCAGGGCAACAACATGTGGCCGAACCAGCCTGCAGGGCTCTCGCTGAACGGTACGTATCCCGAGCCCGGGATGATGTGGAGCTTCTGCCAGAAGATGAACAACGCCATCAGCCCGAGCCAGAACACGGGGGCCGAAACCCCGAACAGGGCGAAACCCATGACCGCTCGATCGATCTTGGTCCCGCGCTTGAGCGCGGAGATGATCCCGATGGGGATGCCCAAGACCAACCAGAAGACGGCCGCGCCGAGCGCGAGCTGCATCGTCACGAAGGCACGGTCGAACAAGACTTCCTTGATCGGCGACCGCGTGTTGAAGGAGAAACCAAAGCCGGGCCATCCGTACTGGTCGCCGAGGAACAGATGCTTAACGAAGAGTCCGTACTGGACGTAGAACGGCTTGTCCAGCCCGAACGACTTCTTGACCTCTTCGATGACCTCTGGGGTCGGTGCCTTGCCCGCGAAGCGCACCGCCGGGTCGGTCGGAGGGAGTTTGAAGAAGATGAAGTACGTGATCAGCGTGATGAGAAAGATGACCAGGACGACCCAAAGAAGTCGTCTCGCTATGTAGCGCGCCATCCCAGCATCCTCCCTCACCGCGGTGGCTCGGGGGAGCCCGAAGGCTCCCCCTCGCCTGCCGCCTTAGATCACTACTTCTGCAGTGACGGATCCACTGCGAGTTTCGACCATGCGGTGGTGCCCGATGCCTGGTCGTAATCCCAGGACGTGACGGCGTCCGAGATGATCGTTACGACGTTCGCCCACAGGTACGGAACCCATGGAACGACGTCTTCGGACAGGTGCTTGTCCAGCGCGATCCAGCACTCGTTTCGTGCATCGCCGGCCGTATCCAGGCACTTGTCGATGTCGGAGTCGACGCTCGGGATATCGCCGAGGTTCACACCCGAAGCAGGGCTGAAGTTGACTTCCTTCGCCTTGTCGGCGGTGAGACCAACCAGCGAGTAGTTGTAGTTACCCGTGGCTGCGATGTTGCGGCCGTCGAACAGGAAGCCGACGAACGTGTCCGGGTCGGAGTAGTCCTTCCCCCAACCAGGGTTCATCCCAAGCGGGATGTTCTTGGCCGGAGTCTGGATGGTCGTGTATGCGGCGTCCGGGGTCTGTTCCCGGATGTCGACCTCGATCCCGATCTTCGCCAGCGACTGCTGAACGATCGGCTCCATGTCGGTCCACGGCGGAACGTTGCGGTTGATCGTGAGGACGCCCTTGCACTCGGGTGCGTCGCACATGCCGTCGTGGTCCGTGTCGTACTTCGACTGCTTCATCTCTTCCTTGGCAGCATCCACGTCACCGGCGAAGTTGTCGCTCGGGTACGGGTCGTACTCCTCGGCCGTTGGGGTTCCACCCGTCATCGACGGAGGTTCGAGGTGAGTCGCGATGTCACCTGCGATCTCGCCACCCCATGCACGGCGCAACGAATCCTTGTCCATCACGAGGTTCGCTGCCTTGCGAACGTGGATGTCGTCGAACGGCGCCACACCGAGGTTCATCGTGAGGTACCAGGTGCGGTCCTCAGGCGAGACCTTCAGGTTGTCCTTCAGGTCCGAGTCCGTCGAGTACCTCTTGAGGATGTCCGGAGGAGGCGTTCCCGAGCCCGTGTAGGCGTCGAGCTCGCCGGCCTGGATCTTGTTCCAGATGTCCTTCGGGTTCGTGTTGAGGTCGATCGTCATCTCGTCGAAGTAGTTCGCCCGGTCCTCTTTGCTGTCCGTCGCCGGGTCGTAATCCGGGTTCCGCTCGACGTAGAGGTGATCGTCCGGGTTGAAGCCTTCCAACGGCTTCATCGAGTCACAGCTCGAGATGTCCAGATCCTTCGATCCTTCGATCATGTAAGGACCCGACGAGATGAGGTAGCGCCCGTACTCACCAGGCTTGGTGAAGCACTTGCCGACCTCTTCAGGAATCGGACCGGCCGCCGGCATAGCCAGGCGGAACAGGAAGTCCGGGGTGTCCTTCGTGAGGTGGAAGACGATGGTCTTGTCGTCCGGTGTCTCGATGCCCGAGATGTGATCCGGCATCGCGCCGACCTCGAGTCCCTCGATCGTGCCCGTGTAGTAGGCCGCGTACTGCGCAACGAGTGACTTCGTCGCGATCCGACGGAAGGCGTACTCGATGTCCTTGGATGTGATCTCACGGCTCACAGGGGGGCCGAACTTGATGCCGTCCTTGAGCGTGAAGGTGTAGGTCTTGCCGTCATCCGACACCTGACCGAGGTCCGTGGCGAGGTCCGGAACGACCTCGTTACCGGGAGCACCAACGGTGTTCCTGTAAGTGACCAGGGTTCGTGTCAGCAGGTTCCTGTAATAGGACCATGCGACGCCCCAGTACTCACCCGTCGGATCGAACGCGTTGCTCCAACCGAAACCATCGGTTTCGACGCGGAGGGTTCCGCCGGTCTGACCTTCTCCGGTGCCCGAGGTCCCTTCGTCGTTGTCATTGTCGCTTCCGCCACATGCGGCAGCGAACAGCGCGACCGCGAGTACCAATGCGACCAGCGGCAAACGTCTCTTTCTCAATCCGTTCCTCCTATCGCTAACCAATACGTCCTCTGGTGGTGCCGATCTGCAACCTCCTTGACTCGACCTCCTTCTTGCATTGATTCCGGATTCAGCGGCCCGTTCGAGGATCGAGCGCGTCGCGCAGTCCATCCCCGACGAGATTGAAAGCGAGCGTGGTCATGAACAGGAACAAGCCCGGGAACAGCATCATCCACCACGCGAAATCGAAGATCGGTGCCGCTTCCGCAAGCATGCGCCCCCAGGAAGGCGTGGTCTGTGGGACGCCCAACCCGAGGAACGACAACGCCGCCTCGAACACGATGTTGTTCGGGATGATCAGCGTCGTGTAGACGATGATCGGCGCGACGAGATTCGGAAGGACCTCGCGCAGCATGATCCGCGCGTTCCCGGCCCCCAGCGATCGGCTCGCGTCGATGAACTCTTTCTCACGGATCGAGAGCGTGTTTCCTCGCACGATGCGCGCGATGTAAGGCCACGAGAAGAGCCCGATCACGAAGATCACGACCGGCAATCCCGGCTTGATGATCCCGCCGAGACAACCTTCCTTCGAGGTCGAACATGCGGCCACGATCCCGATCGCGAAGAGCAGCAGCGGCAGGGCCAGGATGATGTCGATCGTGCGGGCGATGACGGTGTCGATGACGCCGCCGAAGTACCCGGCGATGATCCCGAGCGTGACGCCGACGGTGACCGCGAAGCCGGTCGCGAGGAGAGCGACGATCAACGAGGTTCGGGCGCCGTAGAGGATCCTCACCAGGAGGTCGCGGCTCGCCTTGTCGGCTCCGAAGAAGAACTTCGAGTTCGGCCCCTTGGGCAGTCCGAAGTCGTCCTGCATGTTGCGGAAGAGCTCGTTCGGGCCGTGATGGATCACGTCGCGGGAGATCACCGGGGCCAGCAACGCCAGGATGATCAGAAGAACGATGAAGGCGAGTCCGACGAATGCGGGTTTGTCCTGTCTGAAGCGGCCCCAGAAGAGTTGCCACGGGGTTTTCCCGGTGATGACTTCCTCACCGGCGGGCCCTGGTTGGACCGGCCCGGTTGCAGTTTCGGATGCAACTTGGCTCACGCGTTCCCCGCCTCTACTACAGTTGTCGTAGAACCATAGACGCGAGCGGCGAACCTCGCAATAGGCCCCCGAAGAGCCCCAGTGTCAGATCCCGCGATCTCGTCCCCCCACCCCATCGTGCGGACCCCCCGCAACGGCCGCAGTGTACGCGCCCCGCTCCGACCTCGCCGGGCCCGGGCGGGCGTCCCCGTTGCGGTCGTACTCGGTCAGCCCGCCGCCTCGGCGGTCGGCACCACCGTCTGGACCTCGGAGAAATGGCAGGCGTCGGGGTGATTCGAGGCGCGAACCACGAGGTCCGGCACCTGCTCGGCACAGATGTCCTGCGCCTTCCAGCATCGGGTTCGGAATCGGCATCCGGACGGAGGTGCGGCCGGGCTCGGCACGTCGCCGGTCAGCACGATGTGCTCGCGCTTACCTCGCAGAGCGGGGTCGGGGATCGGCGCCGCCGACAGGAGTGCTTGGGTGTAAGGGTGCGCCGGCACCGAATACACGTCCTTCTTGTTGCCGATCTCCACGAACTTGCCCAGGTACATGACCGCGACACGATCCGCGATGTGACGGATCACAGACAGGTCGTGCGAGATCAACAGATAGGCGAGACCGAAGTCTTCCTGCAGTTTGGCGAGGAGGTTGATCACCTGGGCCTGGATCGAGACGTCCAGTGCCGAGACGGGCTCGTCCAACACGAGCATCTGCGGTTCGAGTGCGAGAGCGCGAGCTACGCCGATCCGCTGACGCTGACCGCCGGAGAACTCGTGCGGGAAGCGGTTCCCGTGCTCGGGGTTCAGTCCGACACGTTCGAGTAGCTCATCGACCTTCTTACGACCGCCGTGGTTGTCGTAGAGATCGTGGATACGCAGCGGCTCTGCCACGATCTCCCGCACGGTCATGCGTGGGTTGAGCGCGGCGTACGGGTCCTGGAAGACGATCTGCATCTCACGTCTGACGTCGCGAAGCTGCCGGCGCGAGTAGTTCGTGATGTCGGTTCCCTTGAAAGTGACCGTGCCTGCGGTGGGATCGAGCAGCCGGATGACGGTCCGTGCCATCGTCGACTTCCCGCAACCGGATTCGCCGACCACGCCGAGCGTCTCACCGGCGCGCAACGTGAAGCTCACGTCGTCGACCGCGTGGATGCGCCCGACCTCGCGCTTCAACAGTCCGGCGCGGATCGGGAAGTACTTGACGAGTCCCTCGACCTTGAGGATCTCCTCGCCCCGCGCCGCCCTGGTGTGTAGGTCGCTCACGAAGCCGGTCCTTCCGCGGCCACGTCCGCGAACTTGGACCGGTGTCCCTTCAGTTCCTCTGCGAAATGGCAGGCCGATTTCTGGTCCGCCGACCCCGCAGGACGCAGCGGCGGGATGTCGGTACGACAGACCTCGCGGCCCTCACGCAAGAAGCAGCGCGGGTGGAAGGGACAACCCGGAGGGATGTTGATGAGGCTCGGGGGTTGACCGGGGATCGGTCGCAACCATTTCTCGTCGGCCTCGAGGCGCGGCAGGCTGTCCAGTAGCCCGACCGTGTACGGGTGCCGCGGCTCGTGGAAGACGGTCTGGATGTCGCCGGATTCGACGACGCGACCGGCGTACATGACGATCACGCGATCCGCCATCTCAGCGATGAGACCCAGGTCGTGCGTGATCAGGATCGTCGCCGCATTCGTCTCGGCTTGGGCCTTGTTCAGCACCTGAAGGATCTGAGCCTGGATCGTCACGTCGAGTGCGGTCGTCGGCTCGTCGGCGATGAGGATCGCCGGGTCGTTGGCCATCGCCATCGCGATCATCGCCCGCTGGCGCATCCCGCCGGAGAACTCGTGCGGGTACTGGTCGACGCGGTCCTCGGCATTGGGGACGCCGACCATCCGGAGTAGCTGGACGACGCGCTCGACGATCTGGTCGTCGCCCATCTCCTTGTGGTGGACCTTGATGGCTTCCCCGAGTTGGAACCCGATCGTGAACACGGGGTTCAGCGAGGTCATCGGGTCCTGGAAGATCATCGCGATCTCGCGCCCACGGATCGTGCGTAGCTCGTCGTCCTTGACCTTCAAGATGTCGCGTCCGCCGAACTGCGCCTCGCCCGAGAGGATGCGGCCCGGGGGTTGCGGGATCAGCCCCAGCATGGCCATGACCGTGACGCTCTTGCCCGAACCGGACTCGCCTACGACGCCGAGAGTCTCGCCCGGGTAGAGATCGAACGACACTCCGTTGACCGCGTGGACAACACCGTCTTCCGTGTGGAAGTCGACCTGAAGATCCTTGAGGGACAGGACGGGCTCAGCCACTGGCCCTCTGCTGGGTCGGGTCGAGCGCGTCGCGAAGTCCGTCGCCCACGAAGTTCACGCACATGCAGATCACGACGATCGTGATGCCGGGGAAAGTGACTAGCCACCAGAGATCGAGCATGGACCCCTGACCCGCACTGATCAACGCACCGAGGGCCGGGGTCGGAGGACGGATCCCGAATCCCAAGAAGGAAAGGAACGCTTCGACGAGGATCGCGGTCGCGATCGTCAGGGTCGCGTTCACGATGATCGGCCCCAGCGAGTTCGGTAGCAGATGCCGGAACATGATGCGCCGGTCGGAGGCTCCGAGAGCGCGCGCCGCCTCGACGTACTCCTTCTCCTTAAGAGAAAGGAAGGTCCCGCGAACGATGCGGGCGAGGTAGGTCCAGAACAGGAAGGCGAGGATGAAGGCGATCTTCACGGGCGAGCCTTCGCCGATCAGTGCCGACAGAGTCAGCAGAACGACGAGTGCCGGCAGGGTCAGGATCAGGTCGGTGAAACGCATCAAGAGGTTGTCGACCCACCGGCCGTAGTAGCCGGCGAGCGCACCGATCAGGGTTCCGATCGCGGTCGAGACGGCGGCGACCAGGAACGCAACGCGTCCGGTCGTCTGGATCCCGTAGAGAACGCGCGTGAAGTAGTCGCGGCCGAGCTGGTCCGTACCGAAGAAGTGCCGCCCGGCAAAGGTGGGCCCGACACCGGTGTTCGCGAGGTCGAGCTCGTCGTATTTGTAAGAGGTCAGATGCGGGGCGAGGAGCGCCGCGATGAAGATCAGCAGCAGGATGACGAGACTCCCCATCGCGAGACGGTGACGGAAGAAGCGACGGCGCGCGAGAGCCCACTGGCTGCGCGCCTTGAACTGCAGACCTTGAAGTAAGACATCGTCGGTCGGGTCGTGGCCGAGAGGAGCCTCGGGCAACGGCGCGCCGTGTTGGGTGGCGCCGGCGCTACTCATACCGAACCCGTGGATCGAGGAACCCGTACGCGACGTCGGCTATCAGGTTGAACAGGATGATCATCCCGCCCGTCAACATCAGCCACGCCATGATCGGGTACACGTCGCGCACCTGCAGCGCGTTGATGAAGTACTGGCCCATGCCGTCGAGACTGAAGATGAACTCGGTGACGATGGCGCCGCCGAACAGCGCGCCGAAGTCCAGAGCAACGACCGTGGTCAACGGGATCAGCGCGTTACGGAACGCGTGACGCATGATCACGCGCCGTTCGCTGAGGCCCTTCGCCCTTGCGGTTCGGATGTAATCCGAGTGAACGACCTCGAGCATCGACGCGCGCATGTACCGGCTGTACTGCGCGATTCCGGCGACGGAGAGAACGATCATCGGAAGCATCAGATGCTGGATCCGGTCGAGCCAGAAGTTTCCCGGCGTCGCCGAGTTCAACCCGGACGTATAGAACAATCGGAACCCCGTCGAGACGTACAGGTTCGTGACGAGGATCTGCAGGATCAGCGCGAGCCAGAACACAGGCGTCGAGAACCCGACGAAGCTGAAAGTGGTCGCGGTGTAGTCGAATACGGAATATTGCTTGACGGCCGAATAGATGCCGATGCCCACCGCCAGTAAGACCGCCAGGATCTCGGCCCCCACGACCAACTGGAGCGTGTTACCGAGAACGCGGGTGAGGTCGGGAGCAATCGGGTCGTCTGAAAGAAGCGTCGTTCCGAACTTGTTGGTAACGAATTCTTTGACCCAGTACCCGTATTGAACGATCACGGGCTTGTCGAGGTGTTTCCGAACCTCGATCTCGCGGATCGTCGATTCCTTGATCCGCGGGTTCATCTTGAGGCTCGCCAGTGGGTCCCCGGACAGTGAGACGAGTAGGAACACGAGGAAGCTCATCGCGATCAGCACCGGGATGCTGAGCAGGATGCGACGAGCGATGTACGTCAGCACGCTATTTCCTCTGGTCCCGAAGACGAGTGCTCCGCCCCATTACGGGGCGGAGCACTCCTAAAGCTTCGTGGAGATTATCCCTACTGAGCCGACTTCTTCATGTAGATGTCGGCGGCGTTCCAGATCGGACCCTGGGTCGTCGTGTTGTTGACGAACCCACCGAACTTGTCGCTGTAGGCGAGCATCTGCGGCGCCTGCCACAGCGGAAGCACCGGCACGTCCTCGGCCATCAGCTCGTCCGCCTGGTTGTAGGTGGCGGCACGCTCGGTGGGATCGAGGATCGTGTTCGTCTTCTCGAGCAGGTCGGTGGCCTCCTGGTTGCAGTAGTCACCGTAGTTCTGGTCACCCTTGCACTCGAAGATCGCGTTGCTTCCGAACGGGTCGACCGTTCCGACCCAACCGAACTGGAATACGTCGTAGTCGTGCTGGCTGAGCTCGGTGAACACAACGTCTGCCTCACCGAAGTCGTTACGCATCTCGATGCCGACGTCCTTCAGCTCCGCCTGGATGATCTGGTACATGAGCTCGCGGAGCTCGTTCTCGGCCGTGGACTTGTAGCTGAAGCTCAGCTTCTGACCGTTGCATTCGTAGATGCCGTCGGATCCCTTCTTGCAGCCGTGGTCTTCGAGGATCTGCGCGGCCTTGTCCGGGTCGTAGTTGTACGTGTCGAAGTGCGGCTCGTACTCCGGAGCGTTCGAAACGTAGATCAGGTTCTGTAGCGGTTCCGCATCGTCCTGGAGTGGCTTCACGAGCTTGTCCACGATCGCTTGCCGGTCGATGCCGTACGCGATCGCCTGACGTACCCAGTCGTTCTTGAGGAGCGGGTTCTTGAACGAGAAGTCGAGGTGCTGCCAGAACGTACCGGCCTCGACGTCCGACTCGACGCCTTCCATCGTGAGGACGTTCTTCAGGGTCAGCTGCGTGGTCGGGTAGATCATGTCGACCTCGCCACCGCGCAACGCCTGGATCTCGGAGTTCACGTCGGCGATGTAACGCCACACCATCTTGTCGAGGTAGGCGAGGTGGTCGCCCCAGTAGTTCTCGTTGCGCTCGAGAACCCATTCCTGGTTCTTCTTCCACGAGGTCAAGAGGAACGGACCGTCACCGATCGGGTCGCCGGTCTTCGGGTCACAGATGCACTTGTCCCAGACCTTGTCCCAGTCCTGCCCCTCGAGGATGTGCGCGGGGTAGATCGGACCGAACAGCGTCTTGTACGGAGCGAAGACCTTGTTGAAGGTGACCTCGTAGGTCTTGTCGTCGATGATCTTCGTCGACTTGATGTCGTCGTAACCGTCGGTCCCGACCACTTCGTTGTCCGGGTCGAGAATCGCTTCCTTCGTGTACTCGAAGTCCTGAGCGGTGACGGGCTCTCCGTCGGACCACGTTGCGTCCGGATTGATGTGATACGTCACCTTGAACGGCGGGCCCTGGTCAACCTCGGCCTCGCCATCGAGAAGTTCCGGCTCGTAAGTGAAGTCCGGCGTCTGGCGGTAAGCGCCGAGAAGCACTGCGTTCTCGGGGTAGTAGCACCACGCGATGTTGTTCGAGGCGCCGTAACACTGCGTGTCGGCAGGGAACTGCTCCGCGGCTACAACGAGAGTGCCACCCTGGGCAGCCTCGTCTGCGGCATTACCGGTGTCCCCATTGTTCCCGGTGTCACCACCCTGACTCGCACAAGCAGCGGCGAACATCGACAGCGCTAGGAGTAACCCCAATAGCGCGTAGGACCTCTTCGACCTCATAACTCCCCCTTCGTAGAACTCCCCGGCCGATAAAGACCGGGGCGTGGAAGCGTACTACTACGGTAGTTGGCTTGCTAGCTTTACTGCCTCGTCGTTCCTGGTGGGCGAGGGGGGATTTGAACCCCCACACCCTTGCGGGCACTGGCACCTGAAGCCAGCGTGTCTGCCGTTCCACCACTCGCCCGTGGCGGACGCAGGATATAGAACCGGGGGAGGCTTCGGGCCCCCCGACGGGTGGGACCGTGGTCCCTGGGCATAATCCGCCCACCAGATCAGGCAGCAAACAACCCGGAGGTTCACGGTGGGGGTCGGCAAGAGCATCGAGCAACGCCTGGAGGGCCTCGTCGAAGGCTTCTTCACGAAGGTGTTCCGTTCCGGCCTGCAACCGGTCGAGGTCGGACGCCGGATCCTGCGGGAGATGGCCGAGGGCAAGACCCTGTCGGTCAACCGGGTCTACGCCCCGAACGAGTTCCTCGTCGTCATGGGGCCGGAGGATCACGCCCGCTTCGACCAGATGGCGGCGGGGCTGCAGAGAGAGTTCACCGAACTGGTGATCGAGCAAGCCAAGCAGAACCGGTGGAACCTGATGGGGGTCCCCCGCTTCACGTTCGAGGCGACCGACCAGATGGGCCGCGGCGAGTTCCGGGTCGAGGCGTCTCTTTCCGCCGACCCGGACGTCCCCGGCCCCCGCGTCTCGACCCGCGACCGCGACCCCGCCGAGATGAGCGAGGCGCGGGTCGCACCGAGCGACACCGCGAGCCGGATGGGGTTGGCGGCCTCGGGGGCCGAGTTGGTCGTGATGGAGGACGGGAAAGAGAAGGAGAGGATCTCGGTTACGAAGGCCCCGGTGATCATCGGTCGCCTGGCCTCCAGCGATGTCGTCCTGTCGGACTCGAACGTGAGCCGGCGACATGCCGAACTGCGCAAGGCAGACAAAGGATGGGTCCTCGTGGATCTCGGATCGACGAACGGAACGGTCGTCAACGGCAACCTCGCGCGTGAGCACCCACTGAAAGACGGCGATCGCCTTACCTTCGGCACGACGGAACTCGTCTTCAAGTTGAGGGCCGACTAGATGCCCGACATCGTTCTCGACCTTCTGAAGTTCCTGTTGCTCGGCGTGCTCTACATATTCATCGCTCGCGTCGTTCGAGCGATCGCGCTCGAACTGAAACCCGGACGGGAAGAAGCCCCCGTTCGGTCCACTGCCTCGTCTCCCAAGCGCACCAAGAAGGTGCCGACGAAGGTCGCGGTGATCGAGGGTGCGTTGAAGGGCAAGTCGTTCGACCTCGGTGACGAGCTCGTCATCGGTCGAGGCGAGAAATGCCGCGTGGTCCTCGACGACACGTACGTCTCGACGGTCCACGCACGCGTGTTTCCCAAAGGCAATACCTACGCAGTGGAAGACCTCGGATCCACGAACGGCACGTATCTGAACCGCCGCCGCATCACGGCTCCGACCGAGGTACACCGCGGCGATCAGATCAAGATCGGTAAGACCGTCCTGGAACTACGCCGATGACGCCGATCGTCGGAGTGCGTACGGACCGGGGGCGGGTCCGGGACGGCAACGAGGACGCCTACCTCGTCGAAGAGCCGTTGTTCGGGATCGCAGACGGCATGGGTGGACACATCGCCGGCGATGTCGCGTCGAATACCGCGGTCGACACGATCGGCGCGCACGCGAGGGAAGAGGTCCCCAGAGATCCGGACGCCCTCGTAGCTCTCGTGCAAGCCGCCAACCAAGCGATCATCGACAAGACGTCCGAGGATCCCACGCTGCAAGGGATGGGAACCACCTGCACCTTGATCCTGGCGGCCGACGATCACATAGATCTGGCGCACGTCGGAGACTCGCGCGGTTACCTCTACCGCGATGACGAGCTGAGTCAGATCACCGAGGACCACACGCTCGTCGGTCGCATGGTGCGCGAGGGCCGCCTCGATCCTCAAGACGCCGAACGTCATCCACAACGCAACATCATCACGAGGGCGCTCGGGATCGATCGCAACGTGATCGTCGACAAAGACACTCTCCCGATCCAACCGGGAGACCGCGTACTCATATGCAGTGACGGCCTCACGTCGATGATCGATGCCGGTGCGATCGCCGAGGTGCTCGGATCGGAGCCCGATCCGCAAGCTGCTGCGGATCGCCTCGTGGATCTCGCGAACGAGGCCGGCGGAGAGGACAACATCACCGTCGTCGTCCTTGCTTTCGACGACGGTGGGCCCGACCCCGAGCGTCTCCAAGCGCGGCAACCGACGCCCATCGAGACTCCCGCTGCGACCGCGACCGCTTCGGATCGCGACCGCCGAGACGTGCCCGCAACAGGGCGGTCGGGAGGGTGGGGCAGGAAGGTCGTCGTCACGTTGCTGATCATCGTGTTGTTGCTCGGTGGCGTGTTCGCCTTCTTTCGTTTCGTGATCGTCGCGAACTCGTATTTCGTAGCAACAGCTTCGGACGGGCACCTCGCGATCTACCGAGGTCTCCCCGACGACGTGTTCGGCGTGACGTTCCAGGAGGAGATCCAGACCTCGACGACCACGGTCGGCGACCTTCCGGAGTTCCTGCAGGAAGACGTCTCCAACGGCATCGACGCCGATTCGCTGAGCGACGCGCGGACGACCCTTCACAACCTCGAGGATCGAGCCCGCGATCGCGAGTTCGACAAGAACCCGACGAGGAACCAGAAGGGCAGCAAGTGAGCGTTCGCGTCGCAGGATTGCGCAACAAAGAACTATCGCTGCTCGTCATGGCGCTGATCATCGGGTCCGGAGCGTTGGCGCTCGTCGGGCTGTCCCGCGGCGCCGACAAGGTCAACGGTGCGATCCCCTACATGGTGCTTCTCACGGTCTTCTACATCGCGGCGCACGTAGTGACCCGTAGGACCGCTCCGCAAGCCGATCCCTTGATCCTCCCGCTGGCCGCGATCGTGAACGCGATCGGGCTCGCCGCGATCTACCGGCTCTCGCCGAAGGAGCTCGGCCCGACGCAGGTGATCTGGACCCTGTTGGGCATCGGGTGCTTCGTCGCGACGCTGTTGCTCGTCCGCGACTACACGGTCCTGTCGCGCTACAAGTACATCCTCGGCTTCGTCGGGGTAGGCCTTCTCCTGCTCCCGATCACGCCGATCGGAGTGACGGTCAACGGCGCGCGTCTGTGGGTCGGTTTCGGGTCCTTCCACTTCCAGCCCGGCGAGCTCGCCAAGGTGTGCCTGGTTGCTTTCTTCGCCGGGTATCTCGCGGAGCGCAAGGAGTTACTTGCCGTCGCGTCCCGACGGGTCGCCGGCATCCACGTTCCCGACCTCAAGCACTTCGGCCCCCTGCTGACGATGTGGGGGTTGTCGCTGGCGGTGATGTTCTGGGAGAAGGACCTGGGTTCGTCGCTCCTTTTCTTCTCGATCTTCCTCGTGATGCTGTACGTCGGCACCGCGCGCGGGACCTACCTCGCGTTCGGAACCGCCCTGTTCGGGGTCGGTGCCTACTTCGGCTACCAGGCGTTCGCTCACGTCCAGAGTCGCGTGCGGGTGTGGCTCGACGTCTTCAACCCGAAGTTCGTCCGGGACGAGGGGTACCAGCTCGCCCAATCGCTGTTCGCGCTGGCGCAGGGTGGGCTCTTCGGGACGGGGCTGGGTAGGGGTCGACCGGATCTGATCCCGGCCGCATCCACGGACTTCATCTTCTCCGTCATCGGGGAAGAGCTGGGGTTGATGGGTACGGCGGGCGTACTCCTTTGTTTCATGCTGATCACCGCGCGCGGGTTGCGCATCGCCATGCGCGCCCGAGACGACTTCGGACAGTTGCTGACCGCCGGCTTGATCGGGATCTTTGCGATCCAGACCGTGATCATCCTCGGCGGTGTGATCCGGCTGCTGCCGCTCACCGGCATCACGTTGCCGTTCATGTCCTACGGCGGGTCGAGCCTGTTGTCGAACTTCATCCTGATCGCACTCCTGATCCGTGTGTCGCATCAGAACGCCGCGGCACCAGATCCCGCGCGGACCGGAGAGATCTTGATCGGACCGGCGAGCTAGATGCAGAGTCAGATCCGCCGCATGGGCTTCGGCTTGTTGATCGCATTCCTCTTGGTCTTCGCGCAGTTGAACTACGTCCAGTTCTTCGCCGCAGACCGGATCGCATCGAATCGCGCCAACCCACGCGCCCTGATCCGGGAATACGCGATCAAGCGAGGCGACATCCTGTCGCTCGACGGCGAGAAGGTCGCCACCAGCGTCGCGACCAAGGACCGGCTCAAGTACCGGCGCTCCTATCCGATGGGTGAGCTGTTCGGCCAGATCACCGGGTACTACTCCGTCAACTACGGCACGGCGGGCATCGAATCCTCGTACAACGACCAGCTCCTCGGCGACTCCGGGACCGTGTCCATCCAGGACATCCAGGATCGTTTCTCCGACACCGAGGAACAGGGGAACCGCGTGCGCTTGACGGTCGACAGCCGGCTGCAGACGATCGCGAAAGACGCCCTGGGAGATCAGCGGGGTGCGATCGTCGCGCTCGATCCCACATCGGGCGAAGTGCGGGCACTGTGGAGCAATCCGTCCTACGACCCGACACCTCTGGGCTCGCACGATTCCAAAGAGCAGAAGAAGTACTGGAACAGCCTCGACCCCACTTCGTCGACGAGCCCGCTGATCGACCTGGGCACCCAACAGGGCTATCCGCCCGGTTCCACCTTCAAGGTCGTGACCTTGAGCGCGGGACTCGACTCGGGCCGCTACAACCCGAGATCGACCTTCCCCGATCCCGCAGTGCTCGAGCCGTGCTCGACGAACGGGGGCGACCCCCCGCGCGATTGCATCCCACAGACGAACCAGCCGTTCCGGAACTTCTCGCACACCACGTGCGCCGGTGGTGGTGACATCGATCTCACGACCGCCCTCATCGTCTCGTGCGACACGACCTTCGCCATCATGGGGATGGAGATTCCCGACGAGGTCTACGACACGGCGAACCGGTTCGGCTTCAACGAAGCGATCCCGTTCGATGTGCGAACGGAAGCCAGTCGCGTCGCGAAACCCGACCCCGACAACGTTCCGTTCGAGGCATACGGCGCGATCGGGCAAGGCGACACGGTCGCGACCCCGTTGCAGATGGCCTTGGTCGCGGCCGGAGTTGCGAACGGAGGGGACGTTCCCAAGCCACGTTTGGTCCGCGAGATCATCGATCCCTCCGGCGGCATCGTCGATCGACCGTCACCGGAGTCGCTCGGCAGTGCCATGTCGCCTGAGACGGCGGAGCAGGTGAAGCAGATGATGATCGGAGTCGTTCGTTCCGGCACGGGAACCGCGGCCCAGATCCCCGGCATCGACGTCGCAGGGAAGACCGGTACCGCCCAGACGGTCAAGGGTGCGAATCCGCACACGTGGTTCATCTGTTTCGCGCCGGCCGATGATCCGCAGCTCGCCGTTGCCGTGATCGTCGAACACGGGGGCAGCTTCGGGTCCGAAGCGACCGGTGGAGCCGTCGCGGCACCGATCGCCCGGCA
>DASSMG010000140.1:0-3255 GCA_035688995.1 Actinomycetota bacterium | reverse complement strand
GCGAAGCGGTCGGGATCACCGATGTGACGGGGACCGTCGGTTCCGGCGGATACGAGGTCGACCGGGTGCCCGGTGTTCAGGGCATAGATCGAGATCGAAGCGGCCGCGCTCACGAGAGCCTCGAAGGCCGAATCGGGTGGCTCGCCGTAATCGGCACCGGCGAGAACGAGCGCGACACGACTCTGGACCTCTTCCTCGAATTCACGGACGTGGAGCCGCCCGGCACGCGCGGTCGTGCGCCAGTGGACCCAGCGTTGCGGATCGCCGGGCCGGTATTCACGGACACCGAGGTACTCCTGACCCGCGCCCGTGCGGGCGCGCTCGTGGAGTACATCGGACGGGAACGACGACGGCTCGAGGATCGGGAAGGACCTGAGGTCGGCCCAGCTGGGCACGATCGTCATCTCGCTCGCGATGTCGAACGTGCGCTCCGCTCGGGAGAAGCCGAAGGGAGCCCCACTCCGGGCGACAACGGGTCCGGAAGTGAAGACCCCCCGACGGTGCGCGGTTTTCACGAGCTCGACGTGGGCGACTTCCCCACGCCGCAACCTGTTGGTAGCGGTGATCGACGGCTCGAACGCCGAGAAGTGGTCCTCGAGTCGCATGAGGGGCAGTGCCCGACGCCCCTCGTTGCGCACCACGATGCCGACGCGAACTTCGCTGCCGACACTGCTGCGCGGTGGGACCACCCGTTCGATCGCAACATGCGACAGGTCGCGCGGGATCAGGAACGATGCGGCGACCATCCCGAGGACACCAGCCGCGAGCACGTAGAGCCATCCCGCTTGAGCGGTGGATGCGGCCATGAACAGCAGGACCGCGGCCCCCACGATCGTGGCCGCACGCCGAGTCGGGCGCGTGCGGAACGACATCAGACCGGGTCGGTTACCGGGACCGGGGTCTGGTCGACGATGTCTTTGATGATCTTGGTGGCGCCGTCGGGCTCGAGCCGAAGGCCCGCGGCGGGGAGCACGCGGTGCGCGAGCGCGGGAACGGCGAGCGCCTTCACGTCGTCGGGCGAGACGTACTCGCGCCCGTCGAGGAGTGCTCGCGCCTGCGCGCAACGAACGAGGATGATCGAAGCCCGCGGGCTCGCGCCCAGGGCGAGATCGGGATGCGAGCGCGTCGCACCCGTCAGCCGCAGTGCGTAGTCGAGCACCGGATCCGATACGTGCGTCGAGCGCGCCACGCGTCGGATACCTTCGATCTCTTCGGGATCGATGACGGATTCGAGATCCTCGATCGGATGCGACTCGAGCTGCGCCTTGACGATCTCGTGTTCGATCGCCGAGCTGGCGTAGCCGAGCTCCATGGAGATCGCGAACCGGTCGAGCTGACCCTCGGGGAGCGGGTACGTCCCGTGATGTTCGAGGGGGTTCTGCGTCGCGATGATGAAGAGAGGATCGGGCAAGGCGTGCCGGACCCCGTCTACGGTCACCGCGTTCTCGTCCATCGCTTCGAAAAGCGCCGACTGCGTTCGCGGAGTGGTTCGGTTGATCTCGTCCACGAGCACGACGTTCGCGAACACGGGTCCGGCGATGAACTCGAAGCGCTGGTTCGCCTGGTTGTAGATGCTCGATCCGGTCACGTCGCTCGGCAAGAGGTCGGGCGTGGCCTGGATCCGCTTGAACGACCCTCGGATCGATTTCGCGATGGCGCGGGCCAGCATCGTCTTGCCGACCCCGGGGACGTCCTCGAGCAGCAGGTGACCGCCGGCGAAGATCGTGGTCACGGCCGCCTCGACCGGGCGTCTCTTGCCCCGGATCACCTTCTCGACGTTGTCGATCAGCAGGCGGGCTGCACTTGTCGCCGCGGCACGATCCATCCGAGAATCATGGCAGGTTCCGGGCACAAGGCGGCACTTTCTGGGAGTTCTGTGAGCCCCTTCGAGATCCTCGAACACACGGCCGACGTGGGCGTTCGCGCCGAGGCGGCCGAACTCACCGAGCTGTTCGCAGAGGTCACGTTCGGATTGCTCGACATCAGCGGAGCCTGGGCCCCCGGGCCCGGCGAGCGCGTCGACATCTCGGTCCAGGGCGGAGATCTGGGGGCGACGCTCGTCGATTGGCTCGAAGGGGTCCTCTACCTGCAGGACGCCCGCGACTCCGTGATCACCTCGGTCACCGTCGAGGCCGTGTCGCCCGAAGGCGCAACGGGATGGGTCGAGATAGCGCCGCGCACGGCCGACCTCGAGGGAACCGCGGTCAAGGCGATCACCTACCACCAGCTCGAGGTGCGTCGCACCGAGACCGGCATGTGGGTTGCGGTCGTCTATTTCGACATCTAGCTTTCTCAAGCAAGGAAGTCGTCGTCCCAACCTTTAGCGAAGGAGATCGACATGGACATGCTCGTGTGGGCGACCGCAGGTCTTTCCGACCCGACGAAGCTGTCGATCCCCTTCCACCTCGTCGTTAATGGTTGCGTCGAGGTCGGCCACGATTCGGCGATCGTGCTCGCGGGTGACTCGACGGACCTTCTGGCCGGCGACAACACCGAAACGCTCGAAGGCGTCGGGATCCCGCCGATGCGCGAGCTCCTGGCGAAGCTGCGCGAGCACGAGATCCCCGTTTACGTCTGAAAGGGTTGCGCGGTTGCCCGTGGGGTGACCGAGGAAGACCTGGGTAAGGTCAACGGGAGATGGACGACTCCTCCGGAAGCCGCCACACTCTCCGCCCAAGCGGCGAAAGTCCTGACCTTCTAAGCACTGCGGGTCGAGGCGCGTCCGGCGCGACGCAGGTCGGGCCCTATCTGTGGGAGATCCCCGTCGGCTACGTCGACGGCATGAACGCGCCGGGACGGATCTTCGCGTCCGAAAAGATCCTCGCGAAGGCAACCGAGGATCGCGCACTGCAACAGGTGGCGAACGTCGCAACCCTTCCGGGGATCGTCGGGTGGTCGCTCGCGATGCCCGACATCCACTGGGGTTACGGGTTTCCGATCGGTGGCGTGGCGGCAACCGATGCCGACCGGGGCGGCGCCGTCTCGCCCGGAGGTGTCGGCTTCGACATCGGGTGTGGCGTGCGGCTGCTGCGAAGCGACCTGACCTGGGCCGACGACGTGAAGCCGAAGATCCGCGAGCTCGTCCACGCGCTCGGGAACCGCGTCCCGCGAGGGGTCGGGGGCAAAGGGCGGATGAAACTCAGCGGCGGAGATGTCGACCGCGTTCTTCGAGAAGGCGTCACGTTCCCGTTGTCGCGCGGGGTCGGATGGGAAGAAGACCTCGAAACCGTCGAGGACTTCGGGGTGCTCGACGAC
>DASSMG010000139.1:0-9191 GCA_035688995.1 Actinomycetota bacterium | reverse complement strand
CAGGCGCTTGATGAGGTTCGGATGCGTGCGAGACACCTTGATCTGCGGGCCGCGCGATGACCGGCTCACCTCGTAGATGTAGGCCTTCAGCCGTGCACCGTGCTCGTAGCGTTCGTGCGGGATCTGCTCGGTGGGCGGCATCAGCGCTTCGGTCTTGCCCAGATCGAGGATCGTGTAGCGGTGATCCTGTTGCTGAACGATCCCGGTCACGATGTCGCCCTCTCGCCCCGAGTACTCCCCGAAGGTCATGTCCCGCTCGGCATCGCGGAGGCGCTGCAGGATCACCTGTTTCGCCGTCTGCGCCGCGATGCGCCCGAAATCGGGAGGTGTGTCCTCGTACTCCTTGAGGACGGTCTTCTCTTCGGTGTCCGGATCGATCTCGACCTCTTGGGCGTAAACGGTCACTTCTCCCGTCGTGCGATCGATCTCCGTTCGAGCGTCCATCGTCTCGTCGGCGTTGATCATTCGTAGGTACGCCGACGCGAGTGCCTTTTCGATAGCGTCGACGACGGTCTCGAAAGAGATGCCGCGCTCACGCTCGAGCTCTCGCAGTGAATCCATTGGGATGTTCATGGCCTACCTCGCTATTTCCACTCGAAGACCGTTCGCGCCGACCGCACCTGCGCGAATGGGATATCCACTTCCGTTCCGTCCATCTCGAGAGCGAAACTTTCGTCCGACACCGCCGCCACCGTTCCCTCGAGTCGATGACCGTTGCCGGCCAGTACCTCTTTCGTCTTGACGACGATCCGTTCGCCAACCGACCGAGCGAAGTGCTCGGGCGTTCGCAACGTCCTCTCGAGTCCCGGCGAGCTCACCTCGAGCGTGTAGCGCCCCGGGAGGGGGTCGGTCAGGTCAAGGCCCCGTGAGATCTCCTCCGAGATCTCCGCGACGGTGTCCAGATCGACGGCGTCGCCGTGAACGAACACCCTCACGACGGAGCCGCCCGGAGACCCCTTCATCTCTACGTCCCAGATGCCGAGCGATCGGCGCCGCGCCACGGCCTCGGCCAGTTCTCTGACCCGATCCAGCGCGGTCATGACGCCTCCCGGCCCTGCAACAACAGAGCCCCTCGGGGAGGGGCTCTCGTTCACATGAATAACTACATCAACTTCCCGAAAATCCTGCTCGTGGCAGGTTTCGAAGCTTAACACGGGGCGTTTCCGAACCAGGGTGCTGGCTATAGGGCGTGAGTCGTCGGTAGAGTTCTCGGATGGCCAAGAAAGCACGCAAACGCAAGACACGTCGCAAGAACAAGGCGAACCACGGCAAGCGTCCCAACGCAGGCCGCGGCTAGTCCGTCCAGCGGGGCCGACGCGAGGGGGAGCCGGTGAGCCCGTTCGTAGAGCTGATGCAGGCCGCGGCCCTCATCATGCTGCTGTTCGCCGCGGTCCTGATGGGAGTCGTTCTACGTAACGCCGAGAACCGGGACCTGAAGGTACGGCTCGGCCCGGTCGTCATCGGCCTGTCCTTGATCCTGTTCGCCGTTCCGATCTATGCGGCGGTCCTGGGGTCCGTGACCTTCGATCGGTACAGCTCGCTCGCGCGAGGTGCGGCCGCGATCCTGTTGCCCGTCGGGCTCTATCTCCTCGTTCCGTTGCGGTCCGCGATGCCGGGCAGGTCCGACGCCCAGACCCACGAGGAAGCTCGAGAGCATCACGATGACTGATCTGGGAACCGCCGAACACGTCCTCATCGCCCTGATGGGCACGTCGTTGATCCTGCTGTCCCACATCCTGGGTCGCCGCGGCGTGTTCCGCTTCCCCACCGCCGTCACGCTCGCGTTCTCCGGCGTCCTCGCGTTGGTGTGGCAGGCACCCACCTTGGTCGACATCCCGGAGAACCTGCAACTCCCCTTCGAGGTCTCCGAGCTGTTGTTCTTCGCTGCGATCTCGATCGCTCTGACCCTGTACGCGCTCGAGGTCTTCGTCGACCAGGCGCGCTCGCTGGCCCGTGCGAGCGAGACCCTCGCACGGCAGGCCGCGGAACTGGCGCGCGCGGGGGCCGTGCGTCAGATGGCCGCGATCGTCCAGTCCTCGAACGACGCGATCTTCGGGCGAGACGTCGACAAGAGAGTCCTCAACTGGAACCCGGCCGCCGAGGCGCTGTTCGGTTACACCGAGGAGGAGATGGTCGGCACGACCAGCGACATGCTCGTGCCGGACGATCTGATCGAGGAATCCCACGAGATCAACGCGGCCGCACTCGAAGGCCGGCCGACCCAGAACCTCGAAACCATCCGTCGGAAGAAGGACGGAACGCTGGTCGACGTGTCGCTCACCGTGTCGGCGATCCGGGATGGGACCGGGAACGTCATCGGCACTTCGGTGATCGCACGTGACATCACCGAGCAGAAACGCGTCGACGAGCTCCGACGACTTGCGTTGCTCGACGAGCTCACCGGTCTCAACAACCGGCGCGGGTTCATGCTCCTTGCAGAGCACCAGGCGACCCTGGTCAAGCGTGAGCAGAAAGACATGGCTCTGCTCTTCATCGACCTGAACAACCTGAAGACGATCAACGACAGCTTCGGGCACAAGGAGGGCGACCGCGCGATCGCCGACACGGCCGCCGTACTCCGGCAGACCTTCCGTGAGTCCGACATCCTGGCGCGCGTCGGGGGCGACGAATTCTGCGTGTTGCTGAGCGGCGACAAGAGACTCGACGTCGATACGCCGTTGGGACGTCTCAACACGAACGTCGAGCTACACAACGCCCAGGGGACACGGCCTTACCGGCTGTCGCTCAGTGTGGGTCGCGCCATGTACGACCCGAGCGAACCGGTGGGCATCGAGGACCTCATGCGTCAAGCGGACATGCTCATGTATCAGGCGAAGCACGCCAAGCAGAATCGACCCCGCGTCCTCGTTGGGGACGACGACGTTGCGATCCGTAGCGATGCCGAGAAATTGTTCGCAGACAACTACGAGATCATCACGGCGCAAAACGGGGAAGAGGTCATCCGGCGTGCCACGCTCGAACGCCCGGACCTCATCCTCCTGGACTTCTCGTTGCCCGATCTGATCGGGACCGATGTTGCGCGCCGCTTGCGCCAAGCCCCGTCGACCAATCCCATCCCCATCATCATGATGAGCGCGAACGGGGACGGTTCCAACGAGCTGGAGGCTCTCCGGTCCGGTGCCGACGACTACATCAAGAAGCCGATCGACAGCGACGCAGTGCGCGTTCGCATGGACAATCTGATGCGGAGGGTGATCCGGCGCTAGCCCGCCGACGGGGGTCGCATACCCACTTCGAGCAACCGTCGACCGGCACCCTTCACGACCGTCGGCCCGCCTTCCCCTCCGTTACCTTCCGCCCGGATCTCGGTCGCGACCCGTTCGGCCTCCTCGAGCAGGGCATCGACCAGCTTGTCGTGCGGCACCCAACCGATCTGCTTCCCCTTCGAGAACAACAGTCCCCGTCCCGGACCGGCCGCGATCCCTATGTCCGCGTCGCGCGCCTCTCCGGGACCGTTCACCTCGCACCCCATCACCGCTATCTGCATCGGGGGAAGATCCATCTTCTCGATGCGCGACTCGACCTCGTTCGCCAACGCGAATACGTCTAGCTCCGCGCGACCGCAAGAAGGACACGCCACGAGATCGAAGGAATCCTGTCTGATCCCGAGCGCACTGAGGATCTGTTTACCGAGTTTCACCTCTTCGACCGGCTCGGCCGTCAGCGACACCCGGATCGTGTCCCCGATCCCCTCGGCGAGAAGCGTGCCGATTCCGATGGCCGACTTGATGCTCCCCTGCTTCGGAGTCCCGGCTTCGGTCACGCCCAGGTGCAGGGGCACGTCCGTTCGCGTCGCGAGCAACCGGTAGGCATTGATCATCTCCATGACGTTCTGGTGTTTCACGGAGACCTTGATGTCCCGGAATCCGTGGTCCTCCAAGAGAGAGATCTCGTACAACGCGCTTTCGACTAGAGCCTCGGACGTAGGCCGTCCGTACTTCTGAACGAGCGTCTTGTCGAGAGAGCCGGCATTGACTCCGATGCGGATCGGTATCCCGCGTTCCTTGCATGCGGTGGCCACTTCTTCGATGTGTTTCGGGTTGCGCATGTTGCCGGGATTAAGACGAAGGCCGTGGACTCCGGCCTCGATCGCGAGCATCGCGAGGCGAACCGAGAAATGGATGTCGGCGATGATCGGAACGCCGCCCTCCTTCACGATCATCGGTAGCGCCCGGGCATCGCCTTCGTGAGGAACCGCCACCCGGACGATGTCGGCGCCCTGGGTCGCGAGCTCGTGAACCTGGATCAGGGTGGCGTCGATATCGTCCGTCTTGGTGGTGGTCATGGATTGGATCGAAATAGGCGCGTCGCCACCAACGGCCACGGGGCCGACGTGGATCTGTCGTGATTTGCGTCTTTCGTACATGTCGAATATCTAGTGTAGGCGTCGCCTGCGGTTTGGCGACCGCAGTTAGTTGGTAGGAACGTCGCGATCCCGCGAAGATTTCCGCGGCGCGGGACGACCCCGGGGAGAGTAGAGATCACGGAAGAGGAACGGAACCGACGAGGATCGGTCCTGATCGTCGACGACAGTCTCGAGGTGAGAGACCTCGTCACGCGACTGCTCGAACGAGATGGATTCGAAGTGGTCGGTGAAGCGAGCACCAGCGCCGAGGCCCTCGAGCTTGCGGCCCAGCACAACCCCGATTTCGTATTGCTCGATTTCCTGATGCCGCAGATGAACGGTGCTCAGCTTGCTCCGTTGCTCAGAACGAGGGTCCCCAACACGAGGATCATCGCCTTCTCCGGGTTCCTTGCCGACAAGCCGAACTGGGCCGACGACTTCCTCGACAAACGCCGGATGGCCGACGTCGCGAAGCTCCTGTCGGCCTTCGCGCCGAGCGGAGAAACCTCCTAGAGCGGAACCTGCAGCGGCCGCGCGAGGTCGAGGTAGAGCACCGCGAAGAACAACAACACGAAGAACGAGATCACCGCCGCCGCGATCGGGATCAACTTCCTGATGTCGACCCGCCTCCGGGTGATCACTTCGTAGAGGATGACCGCGAGGTGGCCGCCGTCGAGCGGCGGCAACGGGAGCAGGTTGATCAGGCCGACGAAGATGGTCAGGCCCACCATCAATCCCACGAAATCGGCGTACCGGTGGTTCTGCACGCTCGCCCCGGCGATCCGACCCGCACCGACGATGCCGACGGGACCCTCCTCCGGGGTCCGAGGTCCGTGCCCCCTCAGGGCATCGAAGAGGTCGCCGTTGAAGACGGACGTGAACGGCTGCCCGATCGTCGTCACGAGGAAGCCCGTCAGCGACACGGTTCGTTTCGCCGACGCGGTGATCCCGCCCACGAGTCCCGGCTTGTCGAAGCGCTCCTCGGGCTGCACGCCGAGGAAGCCGGCCGTCTGTTCGCCCGGCTTGAGAGGCCGAACGTCCTCACCCGGAGGGGCGTAGTCCACGACCTCCCCCTGCTTGTTGAAGATCGCGGTGCCCAGTGTCGTGGTCGTCTCGCGGGTCTCGCCGTCTCGCTCGTAGGTGAACGTGGTCGCCCGCCCCGCGTTCGAGCGGATCGCGGCGCGCGTCTGCGACCAACTCGTCACCTCCTCGCCGTTCACGGCGATGATGTGATCGCCGGGTTGCAGACCCGCCGCCATCGCGGGCGTTTGGGTTCCGTTGATCTGGGTCTCGATCTGGCTGACCACGTTCGTGGCCTGCCCCGTGGGGAACCCGAGAGTCAGTGCGGTGACGAGCAGGATCACGAAGGCAAGGGGCCAGTGCGTCGCGGGCCCGGCCGCGATCATCAGGGCTCGTTGCCACCGGGGCTTGTTCGGGTAGGAGCGGGACTCGTCTTCGGGCGCGACCTCTTCGTACGGGTTCATCCCGACGATCTTCACGAAGCCACCCGCGGGGATCGCTTTGATCCCGTATTCGGTCTCTCCTCGCTGGAACGACCACACGGTCGGACCGAAACCGACGAAGAACTTCGTCGCCTTGAACCCCAAGGCCTTGGCCACGAGGAAGTGACCCGTCTCGTGGATCATGATCACCACGAGTAGAGCGACGATGAACAGCACGATCCCGAAAGTCATGCAGCACCTCCCACCGGAGCCGACGCTCGAGCCGCTACGTAGCGCGCCTGTTCCCGGGCGAGTCGATCGACCTCGAGCACGTCGTCGAGCGATCGGGGATCGCGAGGCTCGTGTTCGTTCACAACCGCAGCCACGACCGCGGCGATGTCGACGAAACGAAGATCGCCCTGGAGGAAAGCGTGAACGGCCTCTTCGTTCGCTGCGTTCAGCGCGGCCGGGAAGGTGGCTCCAGCCCGCCCCGCTTCGTATGCGAGATCGACCGCCGGGAAACGCGTGCGATCCACTGGTTCGAAGGTCAGTTCCCCTTCAGACGCCAGATCGAGGGGTGCCACGGGACCCGGGCGGCGATCCGGCGTCGTCAGGGCCGCCTGGATCGGTATCCGCATGTCGGTCGGCGCCGCCTGAAGCAGCGAGGTGCCGTCGACGAATTCGACCACCCCGTGGACCTTGCTCTGCCGGTGCACGACAACGTCGATGTGGTCGTAGTCGAGGTCGAAGAGGAAATGGCCCTCGATGACTTCGAAGCCCTTGTTCATGAGTGTCGCCGAATCGACGGTGATCTTCGGACCCATCGACCACGTCGGATGAGCGAGTGCATCGTCGACGGTCACGTCGGTCAGGTCGGCGCGGTCGCGGAACGGGCCGCCGGAGGCGGTCAGGACGATGCGGGCGACGGTGTCGCGAGCGCGTCCCTCGAGACACTGAGCGATCGCAGCATGCTCAGAATCGATGGGGACGATCGTTCCGCCCCCATCACGAGCGGCCGCTAGGCACAACTCTCCCCCGGTTACGAGACTTTCCTTGTTGGCGAGCGCCAGTGTCTTGCCGGACTCGAGTGCGGCGATCGAGGCGCGTAGCCCGGCGCTTCCGACGATCGCGTTCAACACGACGTCGCAGTCCGTCGTGCGCGCTACGTCCTCGGCCTCGTCCGCTCCGAGCCCGGTCCGCGCGACGCCGAGGTCGGCAGCCTGGCGTTCGAGCGTGTCGCGATCGGTGCCGGCCACCAGCGCGACCACTTCGAAGAGGTCCGGATGGGAGGTCGCCACGTCGATCGCTTGACGTCCGATCGAGCCCGTCGACCCGAGGATCACAACCTTCACGGGCATACGTCGATCATCGCACGCAGCCTCCGCTATCGATACACCACGAAACGCAGATAAAGGAAGAAGAACGGCGCGCACATGATGATCGCGTCGAGGCGGTCGAGGAAGCCCCCGTGCCCCGGCAACAACCGCCCCGAGTCCTTGATGCCTATCTCCCGCTTGGCGAGGGACTCGAACAGGTCGCCGACCGGAACGAAGAGTGCGCAGATGACCCCGAGTGCGATCCCGTCCAGGATCGAGATGTCGTACATGATGACGCCGACCAGCACGCCGGCTCCGATCGCAACGACGCTGCCGCCGATCATCCCCTCCCACGATTTCCCCGGCGAGATCGATGGCGCCATCTTGTGATGTCCGAGGTTCGTACCGACCAGATAGGCACCGATGTCGTCGAGTGCCGCGACCAGGACGAGTGAGAGGAGCAACAAGACCCCGTCTCCCGACAACGTCAGGATGGAAACGGCGGCACCTCCACCTCCTCCGATCCACATGATCCCGAGCAACATCCATCCCACGTCGGAAACCGGGGTCGGCCCTCGGTTCGGCCGCAGAGCGAGAACGAACGCGATGACTCCGGCGACCACCAACGTGGCGATCACGAAACGCGGTTCGCGGAGGTACGAGAAGACGATGACACCGAGGCCGCCGAGCAAACCAACGACGATGTTCGGTCTACGACCGGCGCGGGTCAACGCATCGAGGAGCTCGTAGAGGGCGAGCATCACGACAAGGAGCGCAACCCCGAAGAGCGCGTCCTTGCCGAGGACGATCGCCGTGACCAGGATCGCAACGAGTATCAGGGCGGTTGCAACCGCGACGGGTAACGATCGTGCCGCGACGTCGCCCGGCGGGCGCGTGGCTGCGTCCGGGGGTGTTTCCACTAAACCTCGGAGAGCTCGGCCTCTTTACGCTGCAGGTTGTCGTCGACCTCGCCTATGAAGCGGTCGGTGAGTTTCTGGAGTTGCGACTCGGCGGAGCGCTCTTCGTCCTCGCCCAGGGACCCGTCCTTCTTCATCTTTTCGAGCTCCTGTTTCGCGTGACGACGGACCGCTCGGATCGCGACGCGACCCTCTTCGGCCCGCACGTGGGCGAGCTTGATCATCTCCTTGCGGCGATCCTCCGTGAGTTGTGGGAACGCGAGGCGGATGACCGACCCGTCGTTGTTCGGAGTGATCCCGAGATCCGATTGCTGGATCGCTTTCTCGATGGCGGAGATCGAGTTCTTGTCGTAAGGCGAGATCACGAGGAGCCGCGGCTCGGGCACCGACATGTTGGCGACCTGGTTGATCGGCACTTGCGCGCCGTAATAATCGACCTGGATCCGATTCAACAGCGACGGAGTGGCGCGACCAGATCGGATCGACCCGAGCTCTTCCTTGTTGACCGAGACGGCCTTGGCCATCTTGTCTTCGGCTTCGCGGAACACGTCGTCCTTGTTCTCGGCCACTCGTCCTCCCTCTTACGCCGGTGCCGCCGAATGCACGACGGTGCCCACGTCTTCGCCCGACAAGATCTTCACGATGTTCCCGGCCTTGAGGTTGAACACCACGATCGGGAGATCGTTGTCCATGCACAAAGAGATCGCCGTGGAGTCCATGACTTTCAATCCGCGGCTGAGGACCTCCAGATAATCCACCGAAGTGAACATCTCGGCCTCGGGATTCACGAGGGGGTCCGAGTCGAACACGCCGTCGACGCGGGTCCCCTTCAGGATCACGTTGGCACCGATCTCGAGGGCGCGCAGCGCCGCAGTCGTGTCGGTCGAGAAGTACGGATTGCCCGTGCCCCCCGCGAAGATCACGACGCGACCTTTCTCCAGGTGTCGCATCGCGCGCCGGCGGATATACGGCTCGGCGACCTCCTGCATCCACATCGCCGTCTGGACCCTCGTCTGGACGCCCTCCTTCTCGAGCGCGTCCTGCATCGCGAGGGCGTTGATGACCGTCGCCAGCATCCCCATGTAGTCGGCGGTCGTGCGGTCGGTCCCCTGGGCCGACGCCGACAGACCCCTGATGATGTTGCCGCCAC